>NZ_JBFRKH010000016.1:110225-153224 GCF_041469265.1 Shewanella sp. 10N.286.51.B2 | reverse complement strand
CTAGCCAGCAGCCCTTATATTAAATACACCAATTCAAGCATCGCTTAAGGAGATAAAATTATGTTTAACTCTTTATTAAAAGCACTAGGAATTGCACAGCCGCAACGTAAGAAAGTTAAATTACCTGAAGGCCTTGAGCATCTAGAGGTCATCCCAGCTAAAGCATGGTGGAACTAAGTCTTGTAGTGATATTTTACAGGCAAAGAAAAAGGGAGCATTAGCTCCCTTTTTAATACGCGGAATTTGCTAAAAGTATTGTTGCTGTTCATTACTAACCGCTAGTTTACGGGTTAATAAATATTTATGACTGTTGAACAATGGGTAAGCCAGAGGGCCCATCAACAAACCGGCAAATGACCATCTTTTTACTGCCATACCTTGAGCAAAAGCACAATTGCCAAGATAAATCGCCGATAAGATTGAAATAATAAACACTAGAAATACCACTGAAACCTCTACAATTCATTCAGTTAACATCATTTCTTAAGCTCGTAGCATTAAGTTTTTGTGTTCAATGCTAGCTTTGGTCGCATTATAACCAAGCCAAATACTCAAAGCTATGGGGATTTTTAATTGAGCCACAGTCAAAACATTCCGCAGTGTACATAAAACAGGCAAACCTCTGCCACTTTAGAATGAAAAAGCGGCACCATGTTGCCGCTTTGTTAAATGCGTAATCCTTAAAGTCTTAGTTTAGACTAATAAAAACTCGCTCCCTCATCAGCCATTTTGACTAATCTTTCACAAGGGGCAAATCTTTCGCCATGTAATTGCTGATACTGACGTAATTTTGACACTAGATTATTGATCCCCATGGTATCCATATAACGGAAAGGACCGCCTAAGAATGGCGGAAAACCAATTCCAAAAATAGCACCGATATCACCGTCTCTTGCATTGGCAATAATGCCTTCATCTAAACAACGAACAGCTTCGTTTAGCATCTGCACAACACAACGCATAGCAATATCGCTTTCACTACCACTTAACTGATTATTAATGCCTAGTACTTGATATACACTTTCATCCACTAGCTTAGCTTTGTTTTTCTTGTTGCCGTATTGGTAAAAACCTTTGCCGTTTTTACGGCCTTTACGGTCATCTGCAAGTAACTTATCAAATGCACTTGGAGCTTCAAAGCGCTCACCCAGTTCTTTAGTTAAGATCGGCGCGATCTTAGCACCAACATCAATACCTACCTCGTCTAGCAAAGTAATAGGTCCTACAGGGAAACCAAACTTAACTAACGCTTTATCTAAAAATTCAATTTTTTGCCCTTCAAGAAGCACTTGCGCAGCTTCATTCATGTATAAGGCTAAAATACGATTTACATAAAAACCGGCTCCGTCTTGAACAACAATCGGTGTCTTACCTTGCTTACGAGCAAAGGCCACTGTCGTAGCAATGGTTTCTGGAGAGGTTTTCTTGTGCGCAATCACTTCCACTAACGGCATTTTCTCAACTGGCGAGAAATAATGCAGACCAATCACATTTTCAGGTCGACTGGCCGCTTCGGCAATTTGGCTGATTGGTAATGAAGATGTGTTAGATGCAAAGATAGTATTTTCATGACATTCACGTTCTACATCTTTCACCATTTGATGTTTTAATGCTAAATCTTCAAATACTGCTTCTACTACGATATCAGCATCTTTTACGCCGCTATATTCAGTGGTTGTCGTCATTAACGCCATTAGATTATCTCTAACTGCCGGAGTCATATGACGACGCTTAACGCCTTTGGCTAACAACTTATAAGCATAAGCCAACGCATTACTTAAGCCGGTTTCATTGATATCTTTAACACGAGCAGGAATTTTAGCTTTGGTTGTCGTCACAGAGGCTATTCCGCCACCCATTAAGCCACCACCAATAACCAGTGCCTTGTTCACTTTGCGAGGTTTGCCCCCTTCTGCACCGGTTTCTTTTTTCATTTCTGTGGTTGCAAGGAATATACTACGAAGCGCTTCTGACTCTGGTGACATAATAAGTTCAGCAAAATGACTTGCTTCAACTTCTAAGCCTTTGATCATGCCTTTATTCATACCCTGCTTAACACAATCAATGATTTTAGCAGGAGCTGGATAATTACCCTGGGTTTTCTTCATCACTTGTTTAGCGGCTTGATCAAAAATAATGTCACGAGTCGTACTGGTTGATTCAAGCAACTTGTTTAAAGCAGACTTTTTAACCACTTTAGCAGCAGACTTGCCTTTTTTTGCCATGGCAACTGCAGTCTCAAGCAAAATAGACTCTGGGACAACGTCATCAACCAAGGCTATTTTCAGTGCTTGTTTCGGACGCAGCTGCTTACCTGTTAGCATCATATCGAGCGCTGTAGTAATACCGACTTTTCTTGGTAAACGTTGGGTTCCCCCGCCACCTGGTAATAACCCAAGTTGAACTTCAGGCACACCCATAATAGTTTTCTTACTGTCGCTGCACACACGCAAATGACACGCTAGCGCTAGCTCTAATCCACCACCTAAGCAGGCACCGTTAATAGCAGCAACAACCGGTATAGTGAGGTTTTCTAATTCATTAAATACCACATGCCCTTGTTGTGATAGTTCTTTGGCAGCAGCAACACTGGTACAGGCATCTAACATGGTGATGTCAGCGCCAGCAACAAAAGAGTCAGATTTTCCTGAAATAATCACTAAACCTTTAATGCTAGCGTCAGTTTTTATCTCGGTAAGAATGTCACTAATTTCTGGGCCAAATTCTGCTTTTAAGGTGTTCATGGTTTCACCAGGAACATCCATAGTCAAAACCGCAATACCGTCTTCACGGCGTTGTAAATTAAATGTCTTTTCCATCAGAATTACTCCACTTCTACTATCATTGCAGCGCCAAGACCACCTGCTGCGCAGGCTGTGGCTAAACCGGTTCCACCACCACGGCGTTTAAGTTCACGACATACTTGAGTGATCAAACGCGTACCCGTAGCCGCAAATGGATGCCCATAAGCTAATGAACCACCTAGTACGTTAAATTTACTCATATCGATTTCACCAATCGCACGATTTTGGCCTAACTTTTCTGCAGCAAACTTTTTAGAGCCAAACATTTGCATGTTGGCTAAGGTTTGCGCTGCAAATGCTTCATGCATTTCAATTAAGGTTAAATCTTCTAACTGCATACCAGCACGCTTTAGTGCTAGCGGCGTAGCATAAGATGGCCCCATTAACATATCTTGCCAAACATCAATGGCAGTAAAGGCATAGCTCTTAATGTAACCAATAGGCTGATAACCTAATGCTTTGGCACGGCCTTCACTCATTAAGATAATTGCTGATGCGCCATCAGTTAGCGGCGTACTGTTGGCTGCGGTAACTGAACCATGTTTGCGATCAAAAGCTGGACGTAATTTCGCGTAAGACTCTAAAACTGAGTTTTCACGAATGTTGTTATCACGATCAATAAACTGCTTATAAGGAGGCACATGAGCCGTCATCACTTCATCGCGTAAATTACCTGAGTTCCAAGTTTCTGTTGCCAGAGTATGTGAGCGATGAGCCAGTGCATCTTGATCGGCGCGGCTAATTGAATAGGTCTTAGCCATTTGCTCAGCCGTTTGCCCCATTGACAAACCGGTAGAATATTCTGCAACCGCTGGCGGTACCGGCATTAAGTCTTTTAAACCCAAACGACGTGCAATGGCAAATTTTTGTTTAAAGGTACGGGCCTTATTTAAGTCCACTAGCGCATGAGCCAGCTTTTTTGACACGCCAATCGGTAAAACAGAAGATGAATCTGCGCCGCCAGCAATACCAATTTCAACATTACCAGTCATGATTGACTCAGCCACATTCACTGCCGATTGAAAACTTGTCGCACAAGCACGAGTGACACTGTAAGCATCCGTTGATACATCCATGCCAGTGCCTAATACGATTTCACGAGCAATATTTGGCGCAGCAGGCATTTGCACAACTTGACCATAAACTAATTGCTCAATGGTTTTTGGGTCTAACTCTGAGCGAGAAAGCAATTCATTAACCACCATTTTGCCCATATCTAAAGCTGAAACGCCATGAAATGCGGTGGCTTGTTTGGCAAAAGGCGTTCGTAAACCCGCTACAATTGCAATGCGCTCGCCGCGGGCATTGGTTACTTGTTGTCTATCACTCATTGTTCACCCTCTTTTAATTGTTTAGCCTTTATAGGCTTTTCAGTGAAAATCCATTTTGTCAGCGTTATCTGGTCTGACCATAAAAGTGTGATCTGATTCTAACTTTTAATTAGCAAGTTTAAAACACCCGTATGAAAATAACCTGACAATTTCCAACAAAATTAACAACCCAATTGAGATTTATATATTAAATACAGAAGGTTAAACTTTAGAGCATTAGCTTTATTAATATATTTAAGTATCGATTAAAGCTAGCTAACGCACCTTTAGTTGCAGCTAATGAACACCACGAATAAATAAAAATGAAATTCTGTTAATGCTACTAGCCAAAGGCCAATAAAATTCATTAACATAGAGTGAATTAGATAACGTTTTTTAGACAACAAATTTGAGTATCATCATGCCTTTGAGTCGATTTCATTCTTTACGCGCTTATTTAGATAATGTCATTTTGGGACAACCGGTTTTAACTGAAAATATGCTCATCGCACTTATTGCCGATGGTCATTTACTGGTTGAAGGCCCTCCAGGTTTAGCCAAAACCCGTGCAGTAAAAGCATTATGTGATGGCGTTGAAGGCGACTTTCATCGCATCCAGTTCACGCCTGATTTATTACCAGCGGATTTGACCGGCACCGATATCTATCGCGCTCAAACGGGTACCTTTGAATTTGAAGCGGGGCCGATTTTCCATAACTTAATCCTTGCCGATGAAATTAACCGCGCTCCAGCGAAGGTACAATCCGCATTACTTGAAGCCATGGCTGAAGGACAAGTGACCGTAGGTAAACACAGTTACCCGCTGCCAAAACTCTTTTTAGTGATGGCAACCCAAAACCCACTTGAAAACGAAGGGACTTACCCGCTACCTGAAGCGCAATTAGATCGCTTCTTAATGCACTTAAATTTAGATTACCCAAGTGCCGATACCGAGCGTCAGATTTTGCGTCAGTCTCGTAACGAAGCACTGACTCATCAGTTACCGACCATCGAGCCTGTGGTACAAGCAGATGTATTTTCTGCCCGTGAACAAGCGATGGAACTGTACTTAGCTGAGCCCCTTGAAAGCTATATCGTAGAAATTATTATGGCCACTCGTCAGCCAGAGCGTTATAGCCCAGAACTAGCCAAGTGGCTTGAATACGGCGTGAGTCCCCGCGCTTCAATTTCATTAGAGCGCTGCGCGCGAGCCAGAGCCTGGTTACATCAACGCGATTTTGTCTCACCTGAAGATATTCAAGCTGTGGCGCCTAATGTTTTACGCCACCGTCTACTGTTGAGTTATCAGGCACAGGCAGAAGGGATTAGTGCAGATCACGTCATAAATCATATTTTAAGCCAAGTGGCTGTACCTTAATGTTGAGTTATAGCCACTATGTCAGTAACCGCTATGTCAATTGAAAAAGAGTTGCCGCTATTTAGTAATGGCGTCAACCTTAATGAGCAAGAGCTAATAAGTTGCCAGAGTATTGCCCGTGCGATGCCTGAGAAACGTAGCCGCGCAAAAGCCAGCCTTGCAGGCCATAGAAGCAGCCTCATAAAAGGGCGTGGAATGGAATTTGCCGAAGTGCGACATTATCAAAATGGTGATGATGTGCGCACCATAGACTGGCGCGTTACGGCCAGAACTGGCAAGGCCCACACCAAATTATTTATTGAAGAACGTGAACGCCCTATTATCTTGCTGGTCGATCTAAGTCATAGCTTATTTTTTGGCTCGAGTTTGCTTTTACAGTCTCTGCAAGCCGCCCATGTCGCAGCAACACTTGGCTGGAACGCCATTAACCACGGTGACCGTTTGGGGGCATTGATTGCCAGTGAAACCGAACATGTGGAGTTAAAACCCCGCAGTCGCCGACAAGGTATTTTGCAGCTCACATCAGCATTAATCAAAGTGCATCAAAACCAGTTAAATCACTTTGATGAATTACCCCAAGATCCCCAGCATATTTTACGAGCTTGCCAGCGATTGCAACGCATCGCTAAACCCGGCTCACTGGTATGGATAATTACTGATGGCCAGCACTTTAGCCAAGAATGTTTAGCGGCACTCACCGAGCTTAAACGCCATTGTGATGTGGGTGCCTTTATTATTACAGACCCATTACGACAAGGCACATTAGCGTTACCAAAGCGATTTTCACTGCCTGTACGTGATGGTAAGCAACAACTTACCTTAACTCGCCATAGCTACGATGTGTGGTTAAATGAACAGTTAGCTCGTCAACAACAGTTTATTGAATTAATGAAAATGCTCAAAGTTCAAACCCGCTTTATCGATGCAGGTAAGAGTCTTAGCGATCAATTGGAACTATTACGTTAGATGAATGCTCCTCAAATCAATCCCGCATTAATGCAAATGGAAGATATCGTGCTGCCGCAGCCAATATCACAATTTCCCATTGCCCCCGGTTATTGGCTAGTTGCGATTATCATTATCGCGGCTGGTGTCATCACTTTCATCAAGCTGCGAAAACGTGCCAAATATCACGCCCCGAGAAAGGCCGCATTAGCGCAACTACAGCAACTTGATATAAATGACAGTCAATACCCAAGCCAGATTAATAGCTTACTAAAACGAACTGCCTTGAGTTATTTACCCAGACAGGATTTTGCACAACTTGATGGCGACCAATGGTTCAAATGGCTTGAGCTAAGGTTACCGCAAGCAGAGCAAGGCCAAATTGGCTTGTTATTAGCCAAGCGTTATCAAGCTTGTGGCTTAAATGCAGCTGAAAAGCAGCAGTTATTTAAGTTAGCCAAGTCTTGGTTAACTAAAAAAGCTCGCTTTGCGCCCCTTAATGCCATCAAAAGCATCGCTAACAGCGCAAATACTCAAGCAAATAGTCCACAGGAGGCATCATGTTCTCAATAGCATGGCCGTGGTTATTGCTTTTATTGCCATTACCTTGGCTGTTAAAACCAAAGCGCGTTTCAAAAAATAATGGCGGTCACCTGCAGCTTCCAGGTATAGCCAATGCTGATCAGGTCATATCAAGCCATGCTGACAAACCATCCCGTAAATTGTATTGGTTAATGTGGGCATGTTTATTGTGCGCACTTGTCAGGCCCCAATGGTTAGGCGAGCCTATAGAGCTGCCATCTGAAGGGCGCGACTTAATGCTGGCAGTCGATTTATCCGGCAGTATGCAAATTGAAGACATGGTTGTTGAAGGCAAAACGGTTGATAGATTGACCCTTATTAAACATGTGATTGGCGACTTTATCGAACGTCGTAATGGCGATCGCCTTGGGTTAATTTTATTTGCCGATCACGCCTATTTACAAGCGCCACTGACCCAAGATAGACGCTCGGTGGCAAAGTTTCTCGCCGATAGTCAAATTGGCCTAGTGGGCAAACAAACCGCCATTGGTGAATCAATTGCATTGGCGGTGAGACGCTTTGATAACGTTAACGACAGTAACCGAGTGCTCATTTTACTCACCGATGGTTCAAATAACGCAGGTAACATAGAACCTGAAGTGGCAGCTCGCATCGCTGCAGAGCGCAATGTCACTATTTATACCGTCGGTGTTGGCGCTGAAATACTGGAAAGACGCAGTATTTTCGGTACTGAAAAAGTAAACCCGTCAGCAGATCTTGATGAAGCGCAATTACAACAGCTTGCAGAAATGACCAATGGTCATTACTTTAGAGCCCGTAATAGCGAAGAGCTAGAAGAGATTTATCAAAAAATTGATGAATTAGAGCCAGTCAGTCGCGACCAATTAACCTACCGCCCCCAAAGCGAGTTATTTTACTGGCCATTGTTGTTAGCGTTATTAATCAGTTTAAGTATTAGTCTACGTAGTCAAATGAATTTACCTAAAAATCTGACTTCAGCCTTTTACAAGGAGGATAAATAATGAGTTTGCATTTTATCCGCCTTGAATGGCTATTGGCCTTAATTCCATTAACCATTATTGGACTATTTTTGTGGCGCCAGAGTAAAAATAACTCTGCATGGCAACACTATATTGCCCCTCACCTTGCTAGCACCCTGATCAGTGAGTCTGCACACATCAAAAAACAACCCAAATGGTTATTAATGCTGTGTTGGTTTATTGCGGTTGTGGCCATATCGGGCCCTGCCGTGAATAAACAAAGCCTACCTGTGTTCGCTAGCGAGCAAGGGCGTGTACTGGTAATGGATATGTCTTTATCCATGTATGCAACCGATCAAAAACCTAATCGACTATCCCAGGCCAAATATCGAGCCACCGATTTTTTAACCAATTTAAAAGAAGGTGAAACTGGGTTAATCGCTTTTGCGGGAGATGCATTTACTATTAGTCCGTTAACCCGTGATAGCTCTACCCTATTAAATCTGCTCCCAACCTTAAGCCCGGACATTATGCCCGTTAGAGGCTCAGATTTAGCCGCCGCCCTTACCCTTGCCCAACAGTTATTAGGTCAAGGCGGGCATATCAGCGGTGATATTATTGTGATGACCGATGGTGTTAATGCAGCCCAATATGCGCAGGCAGCAAAAGCGCTGGATGGCAGTCGATATCGAGTATCGGTGATGGCATTTGGTAGCCAACAAGGCGCAGCAATACAGCTGCCAGATGGTCAGCTCATGCGCGATAATGCCGGTGAGATCGTGGTTGATAAAACTGACTTTTCATTGCTTGATAAATTGGTTACTCCCACTGGCGGTTTAATGTTACCAGCACGGGCAGACGGCGCAGCACTGGGCCAACTCGAAGCATGGCTTGCTAATGATGGTAATGCAAAAGCCACCGAACTTGAAGGTGAAGCTTGGCAAGATTTAGGCCCTTATATTGCCCTCCTGTTGATTATTCCAGTACTGCTGAGTTTTAGGTTTACAGTACTGCCTATGGTGAGTGTCCTCACGCTAGGCTTATTGATGCAGCCAACTCCTGCTTCAGCTAATAGCTGGGATGATTTATGGCAAACCGCCGATCAACAAGCCTCAGAGCAATTTAATCAGGCTCAATCAGCAGAAGACTATTCTAAAGCTGCCGAGCAATTTGACCAGCCTCAATGGCAAGCTAGCGCCCAATATAAGGCTGGTGACTATGAAAATGCCTTAAGCGGTTTTGAGCAAGATGACTCTGCCAATGGTTTATATAATCAAGCCAATAGTTTACTGCAGCTGAATAAAATTGATGAGGCGATAAAGCGTTATAAGCAAGCATTAACTCAACAAGCAGATTTTCCTCAGGCAGAGAAAAACCTCGCTTTGGCTGAGCAAATGAAGCAGCAACAAGAGCAACAGTCGGAGCAGGATCAGCAAAGTGATGACAACCAATCATCTGACCAGAAGCCAAATGATGAGCAGTCATCAAATGATCAATCTCAAGGAGATCAATCACAGCAAGATCAATCTCAAAGTGATGAGTCTAGCTCTGAGCAATCTCAACAGCAGCAGTCTCAAAATGACCCGTCACAAGAAGAGCAATCTGCGAATGATTCTCAGCAGGATCAGCAATCTAGTGACTCTCAACAAGATGACAGCCCCAATGAGACTGACGAAAGTTCATCAGCTTCATCTCAACAAAATGAGCAACAAGCCGATAATAATGAAGCTGAAATGCAAGCTAACAGTCAAGATAACCAAGCTCAAGCTGAGCCTGAAACTGCTGAGCAACAAGACAAGACTCAACAACAAGCTCAAGCTGCTGAAACATCAGAACAACAGCCAGAATCTGAGTCTGGCACACCAGTGGCCTCATCGGCTTTATCTGAAGAGCCGCTGCCAGCAGATTTAGAAAGAGCACTTCGCGCAGTCAGTGAAGATCCACAAGTATTAATTAGAAACAAAATGCTATTGGAATATCAAAAGCGTCGTCAAAACGGCCAACTTCCTAAGGATAAACAACAGTGGTAAACAGAATCATTTTAGCCCTAGTCGCTATTCTTTTTACAGGGCAAGCACTCGCGGTCACTAACATTCAAGCAACGGTGGACCGTAACCCCGTCATGCAAGGTGAGTATTTTGTATTAAACGTCACCGCAGATGATGATGTTAATGCAGGCTCATTAGACACCTCAATATTGCTAAAAGACTTTGTTGTCGGCCGCACTAGCGTAGGACGAAGCACGCAAATCGTTAACTTCAACTCCAGTAAAGAAACCCGCTGGCAAGTATTATTATCGGCTAAAAATAGCGGCACTGTGACTATTCCTGCCTTTACTATGGAAGGTATTCAATCTAATCCCATCGAGTTAACGGTTTTAGATGCTGGCTCCCAGCCTCAGCAAATGCGCAATTTGTTTGTGGAAGGCGAAGTTAGCACTCAAGAAGCTTATGTGGGCCAATTAATTACCTATAAAGTTAAGCTATTTTTAGCTGCTGAATTACAGCGTGGTGTCATTAGCGCCCCAGAAATATCAGGTGCTGAGATCAAGCAGCTTGGCGAAGATCAAGACAGTGTTGAAGTGGTTAATGGCCGCCGTTTTCGCGTAATTGAGCGAACCTATGCCATGATTGCCGATACTCCAGGTAAACTCGCCATTAAAGGTGCGAGTTTTTCAGGTGATATTTTAGTTGAAGCACCACGACGTGGCGGCATGTTTGGCTTTAATGAAAGCCGTCCGATGCAAGCTGCTGCTGAAGATACTGAAATCATAATTAAACCCATACCTGACAGCTATCAAGGTGATTGGCTCGTCAGTGATTTATTAATCGCTAAAGAAGTGTGGCCTGAAGACAGCAGTGAATTTGAAGTGGGTAGCCCAATCACCCGCACCATTAATATCATCGCATCTAATGCTGACAGTAATAGCCTGCCTGACATTGAATTAGCTATGCCAAGTGCGCTGAAATCATATCCAGAAAAACCAGTTAGACAAACTGTACTTAGAGAAAACCATGTAGTGGCCCAGTACAGCCTTACCACGGCTATCGTGCCAACCAAAGCTGGAACATTTACCCTTCCTGAAATTACAATTCCGTGGTGGAACTCGCAGCTACGTCAGCAGCAATTTACCACCATTCCAGCAAGAACAGTGACCATTGCGGCTAATCCAGAACAAGCACCAACGCCAATTACACCTGAGGTTACAAAGCCCAGCAATAATCCTGGTTTTTGGCCTTGGTTAACACTGCTATTTGCCGCATTATGGCTTATCACAATCGCCCTGTGGTTAAACGCCCGTAAGCAAAAGTCGCTAACAGTTACCTCTGAAAATGTTGATGTTCAGTCCTCCTCTGCTCGAGTGAGCATCAAAGACATCAGCCTCGCCTGTGATAAAAATGATGTATCTCAAGTCATTACATTACTGCAGCAGCATTTTTCTACATTACTAAACAAACCAATGAACTTGGCTGATATTAGCCAGTTATCAACTGCGCTAGCTCAAGCAACTCATCAATTACAGCAGGCTAAATACAGCCAATCTTCAACATTTGTTGATAAAGCGGCTTTATTAAAAGCCATTGAGAGTTACAGTCATAATTCTGCAGTAAACTCCCCATCTGCACTGAGTTCGTTAAACCCTTAACGAATAAACTGATTGAATAGCAAGCATAATTATACTTGCTATTCATCAGTAACCTTTTAAGCTATCGAACATAATATTTTTAACAAAAAGATAAAAATGTTTGATAGCTTGCGAAATAAAAAGTCCGAACCCACGGTCATATCTGACATGTTAACTAAACAGCGACGATACGACAGCCTCGTCCGGGCACTTCACGCAGATATCTTCCGATATGCCTATTGGCTTATCGGCGATAAACATGTTGCTGAAGACGTCACTCAAGAAACCTTTTTACGTGCATGGCGTGCGCTTGACTCTTTAAAAGATGACAAAGCCGCTAAAGCATGGCTGATCACTATCTTGCGCCGAGAGAATGCCCGTCGATTTGAACGTAAGCAGTTTGACTACAGTGATGTAGAGCAAGAGTTGCTTGAAGACCAAAAGTCTTCCACTACCGAAGAGCAAACAGAGCAATATTGGCTACGTAAACAGATCGGCTTATTAGAGATTGAATATCGAGAGCCATTACTGCTGCAACTCATTGGCGGTTTTAGTGGTGAAGAAATTGCAGAGTTGCTTGAACTTAATAGAAACACCGTCATGACGCGATTATTTCGTGCCCGTAATCAATTAAAAGACGCTTTAGAGTCTCCTGAAGTTAGAGGTCAATCAAATGGATGATCTACAATTTCGTCGCCATGCCTATGACGACCCCAACAGCCAAGATGAAGATTTCTTGGCACAAATTGCTGCGTCTGAGTCTGATGCAAAGTTAGTCAGTGAATTAAAAACATTAGACAGTAAGCTTACCCATGCGCTTAATATTGATGTGCCTAATGATTTAGCAGATAAATTATTATTACGTCAGCAACTGAATAAACATCAGGAGCAAAAAAAGCATACTCGTTATTTAATGGCTATGGCTGCATCCGTGGCATTAGTCATCGGTTTAAGTTTTAGCATGTTAAAATTTGCCCCCGTTGACTTAGCTGAGCATGCGCTCGCTCATGTATACCATGAACCCAAATCAATGCTGGTTGATCAAAATGTTGGCTTTGAAGATGTTAATTTTAAACTGGCTGGTATTGGCGGTTTAGAAAACGCCAAATTCATTCAACAGCCCGGAAAAGTGTTTTATACCTCCTATTGTGACTTTCAAGGAGTTAAAAGCTTGCACTTAGTGATGGAAGGTAAAGACGGTAAAGTCACCCTCTTTATTGTCCCGGCTGAAAATAGAATGGTCACCGAAGAAACTTTTGCAGATCAACACTATCAGGGCTTGGGCTTTCAAACAGCTGGGGCATTCATGATGTTAGTTGCAGAGCAAGATACTGATTTACAGTTTGTTAAATCTGAAATAGAGCAAACCTTTATCTAGTTATAGTCACAACCTGTAACCATCTCCTATCAATTAGATAATAAGCAGTCAATGTAAACTTATTGAGTGCTTGTTATCACATCAAATTTACTTCCCAAATTGTGCACTGGCTCATACATCTGCTAGCATATGCGCCACAATAATAAAAATACGGAAGTATCATGACCATAGAAACCCCCATTCTAATCACTTTTATCGGCTACCTCGCGTTAATGATGGGGATTGGCTACTGGGCTTATCGTAAAACAGATACCGTTGACGACTATATTCTGGGTGGCCGAAAAATGGGCCCTGCTGTCACCGCCTTAAGTGTTGGTGCATCAGATATGTCAGGTTGGTTATTACTTGGCTTACCTGGTGCAGTGTATTTAGGCGGCTTAGGTGAAGCTTGGATTGGTTTTGGACTGATATTTGGTGCCTGGCTCAACTGGCTTTTTGTCGCCAAACGTTTACGTATTTACACTGAACTGGCTGACAACTCGCTGACATTACCTGACTTTTTTGAAAATCGCTTTCATGATAACCAAGGCGTATTAAAAATGGTTGCTGCGGTCACCATCTTAGTCTTTTTCACCTTTTATACCTCATCAGGTATGGTTGGCGGCGCAATATTATTTGAAAAAGTATTTGGCCTTGATTACACCTTAGCACTCATTATAGGTTCAGTAATCATCGTTTCTTACACTTTTGTAGGCGGTTTCTTTGCCGTCAGTTGGACTGACTTTTTCCAAGGCTGTTTAATGTTAGTGGCCTTACTTATTGTACCTGTAGCCATCTTCAGCCAACCTGAGACTCAAGAAAACCTGCAGCAACTTGACCCTGCCATGCTGTCGTTTGTCAGTGAAAACACCACAGTCATCGGCTTAGTGTCATTACTGGCTTGGGGTTTAGGCTATTTTGGCCAGCCACATATTCTATCTCGCTTTATGGCCATTGGCAGCGCTAAAGACAGTAAGTTATCTCGTCGCATTGCTATGAGCTGGATGGGTATTTCTCTGATTGGTGCATTGGCAACGGGTATCGCTGGTACCTTGTATTTTGCCGACACTCCCCTAGATAACCCTGAAACTGTATTTATTCACCTTGCCCATGCTGCGTTTAATCCATGGGTTGGCGGCTTGTTAATTGCAGCAATTTTATCAGCGATCATGAGCACCATTGATTCACAGCTTTTGGTTTGTTCAAGCGTAATAACTGAAGACTTTTATCGCAAATGGATTAAACCCGATGCGAGTAATAAAGAGTTAATGCTCGTGGGCCGTTTGGGGGTTATCGCCATTGCTATTGTGGCCGCAGTCATTGCACTTAATCCTGAAAGCAGTGTCCTAGGGTTAGTGAGCTACGCATGGGCAGGCTTTGGCGCAGCATTTGGCCCTGTGGTATTACTATCACTATTTTGGCAGCAATATAGTCGTAACGGCGCTGTAGCAACAATTGTTGTCGGTGCGGTGACCGTGGTGGTCTGGAAACAACTCTCTGGTGGTATTTTTGACTTGTACGAAATAGTCCCTGGATTTTTGCTCGCCTCATTGGCAGGTATCTTAGTCAGTAAGCTATTTCCTGCAAGCACAGAGACGGTGGCCTCATTCAAGGTCTTTCGCCAGTCACTTTAGTGCTTTACAAGGTTAACCCTTAGTAAACACCTGCCGACTTTTTCGTTAACAACAATTAGTCGGCTGGCTCATTTCTAGAGTAAAGATTCTAAACTCAGCGTACAGGTGTTAGCTAAAAAGCAGCCCTAGTCACAATTCTTAATTACAGCAACCTAACAAAGTTATCATTATAAAATCAAACTCAAACCACTGAAATTACAGCGTTAACTCCCACAAAGGTTTGTAAGACCTTCTCACAATTATATTTAACAGCTCAAATTATTAACAAAAATGCAACACCAAAAGTCACTGGTCGGAGTTGTATAGCTTACTTGTGTTACCTAAGATGCGCTCAAATATAAGTGGCAGTGATATGAACACATGCAGTATTCATGCATATGCGACAATAAAGATGAGCAATAATTATGACTAAATTCAACAAGACACT
This sequence comes from Shewanella sp. 10N.286.51.B2, assembly GCF_041469265.1. Lineage (NCBI taxonomy): Bacteria > Pseudomonadati > Pseudomonadota > Gammaproteobacteria > Alteromonadales > Shewanellaceae > Shewanella > Shewanella sp. 10N.286.51.B2. The sequence continues at coordinate 138,221 of NZ_JBFRKH010000016.1, read as the reverse complement.
ACTGGCAGCAGCTGTAGCTTTGGCAAGTACACAAACATTCGCAGCTGGTTTCCAACTAAACAGCCAGTCAGCAACCGGTTTAGGCCGTGCTATGGCGGGTGATGCCATCATTGCAGACAATGCTTCAGTACTAGCACGCAACCCAGCGGCGATGGCATTATTTGATAAGACAGCAATTTCGGTTGTTGGTACTTATGCTGATGTGAATGTTGAAGTGACTGATGCCATGATTGGTGATGGTTCTGGTGATGGTCAATATTTAGGCGCTATGGATAATGCAGCAGAAGGTAAGCCTATCCCGAGTTTTTATTACATCAACCCAATTAATGATAAATGGGCTTTTGGTATTGCTGCATTCAGTAACTATGGTACTGGCACTGATTTAGCCCCACTCAATTCAGGTCACGACTTTAATACTCCAATCGATTTATTGGGTAACACTGAAGTTACTACCATTAACTTCAATGCCAGTGTGTCATATCGTATCAATGATTCACTAAGCCTTGGCCTTGGTATTGATGCCATTAAAGGTATGGGCACATTAACTCGACAAGGTGATTTTACAGTTCCTGTTTTTGGTGAAATACCACTAAACCTTGTTGATATTGATGCTGATGGCTGGGGCTTTGGCGCCATTTTCGGTCTTGCTTATGAAATTAATGAAAATAACAGAATCGGCTTAAGCTATCGTAAAAGCCCGAACATGAAGGCTTCAGGTGATATTGCTTATAACCCACCATTTGCTGCTGAAAACTTTGGTGAAATTGATATTCCTTTAGCTGATATTGCTCAGCTTGCTGGTTTTCACCAGTTAACTGACAAATTTGCTATCCATTATACAGCCCAGTGGACTAACTGGAGTAATTTCGACAACATCGAGCTTACTGACGGTGAAAATGGTACAGACAGCCATATCCTCAAGCATTATAACTGGGAAAACTCTTGGTTCTTAAGTTTGGGTGCAACATACGACATCAATGATAAATGGACCGTTAGAGCGGGTATTGCCAAAGACCAAGGTGTAGTCGGTGAAGTATCATCACTTTCTATTCCTGATTCAGACCGTACTTGGTATTCAGCAGGTTTTAGCTACCACATCAATGAAAAATCAAGCATTGATTTCGGTTACACCCTAGTGGCTGGCGAGAAAGTACATGTAATTGAAACCAGTGAGCTAGTAGGTCCTGTTAGTGCTTATACTGAATCAGGTGCTAACTACTACTCTTTACAGTACAACTACACATTTTAAGCAGACTGTTACTTAAACAGACTGCATTAAACAGATTGAGTAGTTAAAACTTATTCTGTATCACTAAAACGGTTGATAATTTAAAAACCATCGATGATCCATCGGTGGTTTTTTTATATCTGCTATACTTTCATTAGATTTTTCTCATAAATAAATTGCGCTTAATACTAAAGTCCATTAGAATTTTCTCATAAACAAATTTTTGAGGTGGAACATGGCAACCTTTCACAAACGCTTATCTTTATTTAGTGCAGTAATTCCTACGCTGCTGGCTATTGTTAGCTATAGCGCTATAGCTGATACAGCCAAGCTAAAAACCGATAAAGCTTTTGATACCCTAACAGTCACTGAAACAGAGTCTGTTTCATCAATAATCATTGATGGACAAGTGGAAGCGATTAAAGCCGCTACCGTTTCAGCACAAACCTCAGGGCGCATTATTCAAGTCAATTATGATGTCAATGATGTGGTCACCGCGGGCGCGTCTTTACTTGAAATTACCAGTGATGAGCAGACAGCAGAATTTAATGCGGCAGAGGCTCAGCTTGCCAGTTCAGAAGCCATGAACTTTGAAGCACAAGCGACACTGACTCGTTATGCGGCGCTGTTTCCTCAAGGGGCCATATCTCAAGGGCAAATGGATGAAGCAACCGCCAATGCCAAATCCAGTAAGCAAGCGGTATCAGCTGCAAAAGCTCAGCTTAATAAAGCAAAACAAAGTTTAAATTACACTGTGGTTTCTGCGCCATTTGAAGGCCGAGTGACTGAACGCTTTATTGAACTCGGTGAAACCATTTCATACGGTCAGCCATTATTTTCCGGTTTTGATACCCGAGAGTTACGCGCAACTTTTAATGTACCCTCTCGATACTTAGCCAACCTGCAAGCGGCTAAACAGCTTGAATTAACCTTAACTAATGGTGAAAAAGTTATCAGTAACCATATCAATGTTTACCAATTTGCCGATGCCAACAGTCACCAGCATCAAGTAAGAGTAAATTTTAGTCACCCTCAAGCTCTCACCGGCCAATGGGTTAAAATCGCGGTACCCGTTAAAACCAGTAACGTGGTCATTATTCCCTTAAGTGCCCTTTATCAGGTCAATGATCTGGATGGCGTGTATCGAAAAGTTGGCCAGCACACCTTGTTAACACAAATTCGCCTCGGAAAAATTGACAAGCAACTGCAAACTGTTGAAGTGTTATCAGGTCTTGATAAAGGTGATGAAATTATCCTTAACGCTAGTCGCTACGTGTTACTGCGTGCAGCTAACCAAAGTAAGGAGTAGTTCATGGCTAACTCAGAACCTCGTTTAGGTATTTCTGGCACTATTGCTAAGAACTTTCAAACCAGTGCTATCACCCCTTTACTGGCTATTTTGGCATTACTACTCGGCTTATTTGCGGTGCTCATTACCCCTAAAGAAGAAGAGCCGCAAATCGATGTCACCTTTGCTGATGTGTTTATCCCCTATCCTGGTGCAACTCCTACTCAAGTCGCTAATCAGGTTACCTTACCTGCCGAAAAAATTATTTCAGAAATTAAAGGTGTTGATACCCTTTACTCATTCTCACAGCCTGACGGCGCCTTAATCATTGCCATCTTCAAAGTGGGCATTCCTCGAGAACAAGCTGTTGTCGATTTATACAATAAAATTTATTCCAACCTTGATAAATTCAATCAAGCTGCAGGAATTGGTGAGCCGCTGATTAAACCTCGCGGTATTGATGACGTACCTATTTTTGGTCTCACCTTATGGTCAGATGATCCCACCATGAACCCTGAGCAACTCACTAAAGTCGCTACGGTACTAGAAACTGAACTAAAACGTATCCCAGGCACCCGTGAGATATATTCTCAAGGTAGGCATGAGCTTATTGCCAATGTTCGCTTAGATCCTAGTAAGCTAAACAGTTTTGGGATCACGATTGAACAAATTGAGCAAGTGCTAAACAGTAATAATTCCGTCTCAACAACAGGTTCATTAACCCAAAATAATCAAGAGATTAAGGTTCAAACTGGACAGTTTTTAGACTCAATTGACGATCTTAAAAACCTGGTTATCAAAGTAATACCCGCTAATAACTCAATCACTGAGCCTGCCAGCGCCAAGGTGGTTTATTTAGCCGATGTTGCTGATATCACCTTAAAAAGCGATATTCAAAAGCAGCAGGTCTGGCATGCTAATCAGCAAGGTCAATTCCCTGCTGTAACCATTGCTATTGGTAAGCAAGCCGGTGAAAACGCGGTAGATATTGCCAATTTAATTACAGATAAAGTTGCCAAACTCGATAACTTACTTATTCCTGATAACGTCAATGTCGCCGTTTCCCGTAACTATGGTGCTACCGCAGGTGACAAAGCCAGCACACTGATATTTAAATTAATCTTTGCTACTGCAGCAGTGGTGATATTGGTGCTATTAACCATGGGCGCCCGCGAGTCAGCCATTGTTGGCGTCGCGATTATCATTACCTTAGCACTAACGCTATTTGCCTCATGGGCATGGGGCTTTACCCTTAACCGTATTTCACTTTTTGCACTGATATTTTCAATTGGGATCTTAGTGGATGACGCCATTGTTGTGGTAGAAAACATTCACCGTCATATGGCGATGAGTAATAAACCGCTCACAGAATTAATCCCACAGGCTGTGGATGAAGTGGGCGGTCCGACAATTTTGGCCACCTTTACCGTTATTGCGGCATTACTGCCAATGGCGTTTGTTTCTGGCTTAATGGGCCCTTACATGAGCCCTATTCCCATCAATGCCAGTATGGGCATGCTTATCTCGCTATTGATTGCTTTTGTGATGACCCCATGGCTGAGTAATAAATGGCTTAATGCCAAAGCTCACCGAGGTAACACCAGCAGTGACCTAAATGAGCAACCCCATACAGAAACAGCCTCAACTAAATTACTGAGCTTTTTCACTTTCATCATGAAACCATTTCTTGATGGTGAACACGCCAGTAAGGCGCGTAAAGCTATGGCGTTAGGCATTTCGCTGTTAATCGCATTGGCAGTGTCATTACCCTTCATGCAAGCCGTTGTGCTTAAAATGCTGCCTTTTGATAATAAATCGGAGTTTCAGGTGATTGTTGATCTACCTGAAGGCACGCCGTTTGAGCAAAATCAAAAACTGCTACAAGAGCTTGGACTTTATCTGACGACTGTTGAAGAAGTTGAACACTTGCAGTTGTACGCAGGCACCCACTCGCCAATGAATTTTAACGGCCTAGTGAGACATTACTTTTTACGTGAAAGCCAAGAAGTGGCTGATATTCAAGTCAATCTGGTTGAAAAGTCAGAACGTGATAGAAACAGTCATGATATTGCTATGTCAGTGAGAGAGCCTTTGCAAGCCATTGGTGTCGCTTACAATGCCAATATCAAAATTGTTGAAGTGCCTCCTGGCCCACCAGTATGGTCGCCGATTGTAGCTGAAGTTTACGCGCCAACCACAGCGCTGCGCGAACAAGCGGCTAACGATTTAATGAGCCGTTTTCAGCAAACTGAGCATGTTGTAGATGTGGATATTTATTTACCCGCACAGCAAAGCAAATGGCAAGTGAGTATTGATCGTAATCGCGCTGCAATTGCTGGGGTGGCTTACTCAAGTATTGTTAATACTATTCAAGCGGCAATTGATGGCAAAGATGCCAGTTACCTTTATCAAAGCAACTTGCACCTGCCAACACCAATCAGGCTGCAGCTTGATGAAGCCGCCAAGGTGGATATGCATCAGGTGATGTTATTAAAAATCCCTTCAGCCTCAGGAGCAATGGTCACCCTTGCTGATGTGGCTTCAATTAAACAAACCAGCATTGATACCACTATTATCCATAAAAATATGGTGCCCATGATCATGGTCATTGCCGATATGGCAGGCCCGACAGGCAGCCCTTTGTATGGCATGTTTGATATGGTAGGCCAAATAAACCATGAGCAAGAAAGTGGTGAAGCAGCATACCCAATGAGCCAATACTTTGCCAATCAGCCCGACGGCTTAGATGAAGTTGCCGTACTATGGGATGGCGAGTGGAAAATAACTTATGAAACCTTCCGCGATATGGGTATTGCTTATGCGGTGGGTATGATTGCGATTTACTTATTAGTAGTCGCACAATTTAAATCTTATACCGTGCCACTGATTATTATGGCGCCCATTCCATTAACCATTATTGGGGTCATGCCAGGGCACGCAATACTCGGGGCGCAATTCACCGCCCCATCAATGATAGGCATGATCGCGCTGGCCGGTATCATAGTGCGAAACTCAATTTTGCTGGTTGATTTTATCCATCAACAGGCAACCGAAGGTGTACCGTTTGAACAAGCCGTGATCAACGCCGCCGCAGTGCGCGCCAAACCAATTATGTTAACGGCCTTTGCCGCCATGATTGGCGCACTATTTATCATTGATGACCCGATTTTTAGTGGGCTAGCAATCAGCCTTATTTTCGGGATATTTATTTCAACCATTTTAACCTTGGTCGTTATCCCAGTACTGTATTACGCAGTAATGAAAAACCGCCAAGGGATCCACAACTAATCTAACGTTTAAGGAGTTACTTATGTCTATTGAAAGATCAATTATGGCTTTTGCCGGCTTTATGGTGCTGTTATCTTTAGTGCTTACCGCTACCGTCAGTCACCATTTTATTTGGCTGACAGCATTTGTTGGTGCTAATCTATTTCAAAGTGCTTTTACTGGTTTTTGTCCCGCCGCTATGGTGATGAAAAAACTCGGTCTAAAAACCGAAGCTGAAAAAGCAACCCAATAGCATTGCAAAAATATATCAATAAGGAGCCACAGTGCAGCTATTAGATTGTAATAAATTGACCATGCAAACAGTTAAAGCGCTCACCCTACTTGCCATGTGCTTAATGGTATTAACAGTGAGTAAAATCAGCGTTGCCCAAGATATGAATCCCGTTATTGCGTGGGAAAAAATTAACAAGGGTGCGATGATATTGGATGTAAGAACCGCTGAAGAGTTTGCCGCAGGTCACCTTGAGGGCGCGATTAATATTCCCTTTAATATCGCCCTTAAAGAGCTAAATAAACAAAATATTGCCAAAGATACAGCCATCGTATTGTATTGCCGCAGCGGCCGCAGAAGCGGTATTGCCAACGATGAGTTAGCAGCTGCAGGCTACACTCAAACTTATAACGGTGGCGGCATTGCTACTTTATCAGCAAATAAGCAATAACCCGCTTTATTAACGCTTACAGCTAAATGAGCCCCTTATTGGATATAAAAAAGGTCTGCCAGATAACTCTGACAGACCTTTTTGTTACTTCATTAAAAGTCTAAAAAACCACGGTTTTGTTACCATAGACTACTACTTGTTCATCAAGGACAAGCTGCAGGGCTTTACTCAGGACGCTTTTTTCAACATCGCGGCCATTATGGGCTAGTTCTTCTGCGCTGAAACTATGATCAACATTAATCACATCTTGTTTGATAATAGGCCCTTCATCTAAGCAATTATTGACAAAGTGGGCTGTCGCACCAATGATTTTTACCCCACGCTCCCACGCTTGACGATAAGGTGAGGCGCCAATAAATGCCGGTAAAAATGAGTGATGAATATTGATAATGGTATTGGGAAACTCAGCGACAAACTCAGGAGTTAAAATTCGCATATATTTTGCCAATACAATGTAATCAGCATTATAGGTTTTTATAACCTCAAGCATCGCTTGCTCGTGCTGGGCTCGGTCTAAACCTTCATGACTAACATGATGAAATGGAATATCAAACTTTTCAGTTAAGCCTTGCAACACATCGTAGTTACCCACCACTGCAGCGATCTCAACATCTAAACCGCCATAATAGGACTTCATTAAAATATCACCTAAACAATGGGCTTCTTTGGTGACTAAAATGACTATACGTTTTCGGCCTGCATCCACCAGCTTCATGTGATTTTGTAGAGGCAGCACCTCAGTTAAGTCGGCCAATAACTGCTGATCGTTAATTTGTCCTTCAAGGACTGTACGCATAAAAAAGCGCCCTTGTTCATGGTCAACAAACTCGGTGTTTTTAATAATATTTAGCTTATGGGCAAAACACACCCCGGTAATTTTAGCGATAAGGCCTTTTGCATCTTCACAATCAGTGATCAAAATTTTTCGCTCTAGGCTTGCTGTATTGTTAACTGGGTTACTTTTAGACTTCATAAACTATTGGCTCACAAGAATTAAATCGATGACGTTTACATTCAAATAAAATGCAGCTGGCTAAAAACTATATTTTACTTTTAACATAGCTTTTATGGGAGATGTAATTAAATAACCAGATATATCAATAATTGATTTTTTTATAGCAACCTAATTATTAAATAGTTAAAAGAGTTGCTATATTTATGAGGTTTTAATAATCATTTACGGGTGTCGAGGTACTTTTGCAGTAGTTTGCGCAAACTTTCCGCCTTAGTCCCAAATACCACCTGTACTCCATGCCCCACTTTGATCACCCCTTTCGCGCCTAAGCGCATCAACCTGGGTTTATCGACAAGTTTTGGATTCACGACTGTAATGCGTAAGCGGGTTAAACAAGCATTTAATTCAACAATATTGTCAGCCCCGCCAAGAGCACTAATCATGCTGCGTAGGCTTTCTTTATTGCCGTGACCATCAGCTTCTAACCGCCCAGGGGTTTTTAAGTTAAATGCTACAATACTCACCCTAAATAAAAGATAATAAACAAACCCCGTTAATGGCCCTAAAAACCAAATCCATTGAGTATTACTTGATTGAGCAAACAACAAACTGAAATCAATCAGTCCGTGGGAAAACACCACACTATGTTTTACTTCAAGCAAAACACAAACGCTATAGGCCACACCAGTCAGAATGGCGTGAATTAAAAACAATATCGGCGCCACAAACATAAAGGCAAATTCAATGGGTTCGGTGATCCCAGTTAACCAACTTGCGGTTGCCGCTGACAGCATAATCCCGGCAATGCGATTACGTTCAGATTTATCCGCGCTACGCCAAATAGCCAACGCTGCAGCAGGGAGTCCCCACATTTTTATGAGGTAACCCCCAGCAAAATTACCCGCAGCAGGATCACCAGCAAGATAGCGAGCTATTTCACCTCTCACCAATTTACCGTCATCAATATATTGTCCCACTTCCAAGTAAAATGGCGCGTTCCAAATGTGGTGTAGGCCCAATGGAATAAGTAATCGTTCAATGGCGCCATAAACACCAAAGGCGACAGCAGGCTCTTGATATACAGCCCATAAGGATAAAGAATCGATTTCATAGGCCAGTGTGGGCCAAATATGGGCCAAGATAAACGCCATCAGCATGGAAAATGGAATAATGATTAACGCAGCGCTTCGATGGCCTTCAAAAAATGAGAACACTGCTGGCAGTTTTACATTTTCACTCAATCGCACCACCAAACAAGTCAGCGCGCCAATCAGCACACCACCAGCAATTCCGGTATCCATTGTCTCCATCCCCCAAATGGGCCTCGAGGGTAAGTGATAAAGGGTTGTCATTGCTCCAAGGCTTGAAATATAAACGCCAAAGCCAAAAACTGCGACAAAGGCGGCAATACCTTGGTCTTGACAAAAGCCAATGGCAATAGCTATCGCAAATAATAGCGGCATCATGGTAAAAATTAGATTACCCACATTCGAAAGCACGATGGCGAGTTCGGTAGATATAAAAGGAAGGGGATTGGCAGAAAGCCCGAGCATGACACCTGCAGCGGGTAAAATGGCGATGGGAATTAACAGCGCCTGACTAAGACGCTGAGCAAATTTAAACCACCGCTGGCTTAATAACCTTAACTGTCTTGCGACTGGGTTACTGCGGTTTGCCAAGTTGTTATCCATTGTGTGGCTTCTGTTTCTGGTTCCATGGTTTCACAGGCATCAATTTCAAGGCGCGGCGTAATACTGGTTGCACCGAGTTCAGTAAGCAGTTCATCAAATTGTTTTCCTCCGCCGCAGAATGTTTCATAGCTTGAGTCACCTAAGGCAATAACGCTGTAGTTAAGCTTAGGCAAATAAGGCGCTATTGAGCGCAACTCATTAAACCATGGCGCAATATCTTCAGGTAAGTCACCGTGACCAGTGGTAGAGGTCACTATGATCAGTAATTCATCTTCAGCTGGAACATAGCCTAATAGCTCAGTTGGCTGAAACAATTGGGTATTAAAATCCAATTGTGCGATCTTATCGGTTAATGTTTCAGCAACAAATTGTGCACTTCCATACACTGTTCCGAACACTATATTAACTTTATCCATGATATACTTTTCCCCAAGCTCACTGACTGCATTGATTATTACAGCTTAAATGCTGACTAATTTGAGTTAATAGCTTCACCATACTGCATTCCAGCGCTGGGCTGCAAGTATGAAATACAAACAAAAGTAACAACTTATCTAAACGTTAAGGTTATTGTTATGCGCCAAGCCAACCGGCATAGATTGTTCAAACTCCAGCATAAGGCCGCCCATATTAGGCGAAACTTTTACTTTAGATGTGAACAACAAGATACTAGCGAGCCACTTGCAAAAATTGATGAGTTCGAGAAGTTGAAGGCATTATTGTTAAAACACAATAAAACCCCTTTAAAACAAAGTACTTAATAAGCGCACTTACCAAGTACTTGGATTTATCTTTAAGATTCTTACGTAACTTATTATTACGTGATAGTTTTTACGTAAGAATTTTTTATAGCCTACTAAGCAATATCCATAGGTGCTGAGCAATCAAGCGCATCATCCCAGCCAAACTGCTCAAATATCCTCAGCCATTCTTGCTCCAATTCTGTTTCTATATGCATTTTCTCTAAGGTCACAGGATGAGTAAAACGAATTGACTTAGCGATAAGCCATAAACGATTTATCTCAAAGTGCGATCTAAAAAACTTATTCTGCTTACCATCACCATGGGTGGTATCACCAATAATAGGATGACGTAAATGTGCCATATGTCGTCTCAGTTGATGTTTACGGCCCGTTTGCGGTGTAAGGTTAATTAAGCAAAAGCGGCTACTGGGATAACGTCCAGAACTGTATGGGATCTCTGCATTCATTAACGGCTTATAATCAGTTACCGCTTCTTGTGCGGGCTTATCTTTATTGGCCTTTTTGTCGGCAACATCATCTAGTTCTACTTTTAAAGCGTAATCTAAACGATCTGACTCATGCATATTGCCTCGAACCAAAGCGATATATTCTTTCGTCACTTGATGATGTTCAAACTGCTCACAAAGCGCTCTGGCGACTTCACTGCTTTTGGCAAAAACTAACACTCCAGATGTGGGTCTATCTAATCTGTGCACCGGAAACACATGGCAGCCCACTAGGTCTCGAGTCAGTTGCATCGCAAAAAAGCGCTCCTTTCTTGCAAGGTAACTGCGGTGCACCAACAAACCAGCCGGCTTATGAATAACCACCAGATGCTCATCTTCAAAAAGAATTTCTAACTCAGGCGGTGTTTCATCTTCAAGCCCCTCCGCTGCTAGCGTTTCAGCTTGAAGGCTCGCTGCATCTTCTTGGTCATCGAAATATTCATCATCTATCATGTTATTGCTCACTTAAAAAGGTGTCTAACTCAGCCAATAAACGTATCAAAGGATTAAGATCATCACGCTGACTCCACACATGTGCCGCCATAGGGGCTAAGGCTATTTGAGTAGGTAAAGCCTGCTTCATACAAATAAGCTGTTGCATCTTAGGGATAAAAATAAACTGCAACCATTGCTCAAACCCCATGGTATCGCAGGCAAAAGGAGAACTGCTCGCAAGCGCTTGAGCAGAAGGTTTAGTCGATGACCAAAGGTTTGCATCTTTAAGGTTTTGTTCTATCTGAATTAAGTATTGCTCTGTTTTAATATACGGCATAACTGTGATTTATCGCTCACACAAGTTTGAAATAACACGATTGTTTGTGCGACTAATTATATCATCAGGAGGCAGTTAACCCTATAATACGCACAAGTTAATCGCTATATAAAAACACCATGACACAACTCGAAACCCTAAGTGAATTTTTAGACACCGCTAATACTCAATTTCAGGTTTATGATTTAGGCCGCAGAGTCGAAAACATCGATATGATGTTGTTTAATCAAATTGAAGCATTAAAAACCCCTTACCCTTTTCCAACTCAAGGTCATGCACAATTTGCCATCGTGTTTTGGCGCGAAGCACAGCCACCTTTTATTTGGTTTTTAAAGCTGCCACTGGATGAGCAAGGCTTGTTGTCTCCAGCGCAGCGCAGTCAATTCATCAAAATGATCCTCGAAGCTCTAGGGCAAGATCCAACCAAAGCATTAAGTGATGAAGAACAAGAGCGCTATGCTAATCACCCTTTTAGCTTCAAGCCTAGCCAGGAAAAGCTAGCGCTATTTAATGCCTTAGTAAAACGTCAATTAAGCCAGCAACCATCAGCGCAATATCAATTTGCCGCTAGCTACTTTGCTGCGCTGATAGCAAGTCCAAAGAAAGTGGATGACTCGTGGCAGCAATTAGGGCTTCAAGGCATTGCCGACATCTGTGTGCGCCTAGATCAACATAACCACGCTGCAGAAATTAATGCCGCTTTTGAATTTGCCCCAGTTGAAGTTCAAGCAGCTATTTGCCAATGCTTAGAACATGTGACCATTGATGCAGTGCTTGCACAAACCTTGTTTGATAAGTTATCTCAAGCGCCGGTTGAGCATAAGCATATCTATCTTAGAGCCCTTGCTTCACAAGCTGAGTTAACTCAAAAAGCCATTAAGCAATTGGTTAATTACCAACAACTTGATGAAAACTTATTGATCACCATTGCTGCCAGAAACTGGATTGCATTAAAAGATGACCAAACTCGCAAACTTTATCTAGAAGTCTTAGCAAATCAGCCACAAATCTTCTTTAACCAAGTATTTGCTGATATCGTGTCTATACCGAGTTTACGCCAGCCGCTGTTGCTTGAACTAAGAAATACCGAACGAAGTGAGAAACTATCAGCGGCTATTGGCGGTTTATTTAAGGCACTAAGCCAATGATGTCAGATTTTATTTTAATCGTAGCAGTCGTGGTTGTGGGCGCATTCTTTTGGCAATTACGACAAATGGCAGAAATTAGCCGTAAGTATGCTGAAAGCGCCTGCGGCAAGCAAAAAGTACAACTCCTTGCTATCGCAATGGAGTCAGCAAGACCTAGCCTGGGTGGTACTACTGGCCTTTGTTGGCGTGCTAAATTTTTGTTTGAATTTAGCACCGATGGCATGAACCAATATCGCGCGCATATCCAAATGCATGGTAAAAAAATAGAAAAAATAAATTGGCCTATTTTCCCAGAGCCAGAATGGATGGATGCGCCGATGGCAAAAGGTAAGTTTGGTGGTTGTGGCGGCGCATCTAGCTGCAACTCCGGAAAGTGTAAGTAATTTATTGGCTTAACGACTCAATAGGTAAGCCATACTGCATAAACCATTTTTTACTGGAAAATCGTTATTTATTAAACGCTAGCCAAAAGAAAGACCGCGACAAATCATTGCCGCGGTCTCTTGTGCTTTTGTTAAGCCATCCAGCTATTGTTGTGCTCCCTGCACCATCCATGCGTCTAACTTGCTCCGAGCGCTATCCTTATTCAATCCTTGATATTCCTTGTACACTTAAGTACTTTCCATTTTACTCGATTATCCATTGACCGAGCCTGCTCAAATCCTTAAGCGTGTCCTTAATTCATCCTTGGGGTTCTTCCATGACATCCTTTAATCAAGTTATTGCATCCAATGCAATCACCATAAATCCCTTATGGCGTAAATCCCTTAATTGATGTCCTTCAATCTAATAAAGTCGCTTATATCCATAAACTGCAGTGATGGGGTATTAGTTAACTCCTTGTCACTAACCTTTTAATCATGCCACTGTCCATAGCGTACATTTTACCTTGATTTGAAAGTCACTGTAGAGCAGAAAATACTTTACTTATAATCCTATTGATACAACTTAAGCACTTCCTGTGCATATTTGCTTTCTTGGTATCTATTATAGTTCATATGGTTCAACAGGTAAGTCATAAGTATTCACATTACAGCGTAATTACAAAGTAGTAACACCACTAAACCAGCAGGCGTCAAATTAAAATCAATAAAAACAACAGCTTTAAAATAAACCTAATTTAAGGCGCGTTTCAAATGCGATAAGGCTTACACCCCTTGTGAGATATATCGCACAAACACTCTAGCTATTAGGGAAATTAACCACTGCAAAAAAATTCACATATTTAACATTTGTATTTCTGAAATGTAAAAAGCGCAATCCTAATAAATTAAGATTGCGCCTATTTTACGCTCTGTTAGCTTATCCGGCTAAATTGTGCTTCCCTGCTCCATCCATGCGATTATTTGCTCCCTGCTCCCTTTATTCCCTGTTACTCAATTTCCTTGTATTCTTGCCAGTTGCTGAATACTTGAGTTTTCAATCCATTGAACAGTCTATCCCTTTGACTGACAGTTTTACTCCTAGATTACCATCCTGGTATGATGCATCCTGCAATCCGTCATCATCCTGATGAGGGTTCATCCTAGTTTCAGTTATCCATAACTGAGCTTATGCCCTTTCCTTGAGCGTGTCCTGACTTCGTCCTGAATTCATATTTTGAGATAGCTAATAAGAGGTTTTCTCATATAAATATCTCAATGAATAACCAGCCCCCTTCCTTTAATTTTCATCTCATCCTGAGACATTAACGACCAAAGGTTGTTGGCTTTACAATATGACTATTCATTATAAGTGCAATATTAAACAAAACACCCTGTTTTATTTATGTTGCGACCTTGTGGAATATTTTAGCTAAATTCATTGGCGAGAAAACACCCCATTTACTCACAAACCAATAAATTCTCGTCACCAAAACAGACCTGAAAACTTAAGGCTATGTTTTAATTGGTAAAAAACAAATTCAGCTAGAGAATGCATACAGACTAAAGTTAGATAACTTACAGGGTATGTGAGATAAGTCTTACACGCCAAAGTGAAACTTGCCTGTTTATGACTTTGAGAGGAATAGCTTTTTTAACATTTGCGCAAACATTACCCAGTCAGCGAGCAAACTGTATAGCGGGTATTCAAAAGTAGCAGGTTTGTTTTTTTCAAATACAAAGTGACCAATCCATGCAAATCCATAACCGATGACAGGGATAAATAATAGTTGCCACCATTGCTGGCTAACTAGAGTCACCAACAGCAATAACACTATCAGTCCAGAGCCGAGGTAATGTAAGCGCCGACATGTGGCATTTTGATGTTGTGATAAATAAAAAGGATAAAACGACTTAAAGTCTTGACACTGTTTATCAGCCATTTATTGCTCCGATTTACTTTGATAAATTAATATCTCACCATCAACAGAGCCAATGGTTTGATCAGACAAATGGCCAAAACCTTCACCAATAAAAAGCGCTGCATGTTTATCGTTGTTAACAAATACTCCGATCCCATCGAGCCCTAACTGCTCATCGCACCAACTTAACACCGCTTGAATTAATTTTGCCCCATTACCTTTTCTTTGCTCATTAGGGCTCAAAGCGATAAATTGTAAAATACCGTATTGTTTACTCGGTAAACTTTCTAAGATGGTATGCTCTTTTTTAATAAATGCTTGGGTTGAACTCCAACCAGTGCCGAGTACCATTTTTAAACGCCAGTGCCAGTAACGACTTTCACCAAGAGGCACTTGATGGGTGATCACACAGGCGACACCGATGAGACGTTTGCCTTCAAACCAACCAATTAATGGTTGCTCTTGCTGCCATAACTCTGTGAGCTCTTCTCTGATTGCAGCCCGCAGTTTTTGTTCGTAATTGGCTTTATTAGCAGTGGCTAAAGCTTCAATAAAAAATGGATCATCATGATAGGCATTATAAATAATCGATGCTGCAACTCTTAGATCTTCCGCAGTCAAATAAACCGCTCTAGGTTGATCGTTAGTTTGTTCATCCAAAGACGGCGCAGCTTGAGTTTTCGGGGGCAAAGTGTTGTTTTCCATGATGTCACTCTTAACTAATCCAGTTGATAGTCTCAACTTAACAACTTTGAAACATATTGCAATTTAAATAGGGTCACCTAATCTTAGTAAAGTAATATCATTCATACATGGTGAAAGCTCATGGATACGACAACGACAACATTTGAACACTTATTTCAGCAATTAGGATTAAGTTCATCTAAGGAAGATATTAACCAGTTTATCGAACAACATAAACTGGCTAAAAATAGCACCATTGCACAGGCTGGATTTTGGTCAGAATCGCAAAGACACTTTATTGAAGAGGCCTTACATCAAGACGGCCAGTGGTCTGAATTAATAGACCAACTGGACGTTTTATTAAGAAATTAAATGTTTTGGTAAGCAGTTTCACCCCAACCCACTAATTTATTGTCACTTATTACAACTGGGGTACATTCACTTTTTGTGGTTTTGCCGTCACCTTTACTCCATTGAGTACGGTAGAAAAACACCTGAACCTCTTTCTTTGGACTTTCAGCGTCAGCTTGGGTCACATAAGCCTCACTGAAATCAGCCGTTCCCATCAAAATGGTGACTTGATCTTTTGCCATTCCGATTGAAAGTTTCGCTAAGTTATTACGATTAGTTTGTTGTTGTTTTTGCCAATATGAATCACTACGCTTACCTTCGTGATCGCCCACATTCAATACGCAACCAGTTAGTGAAGTCGCTGCTATAGCCATAATTAATGCTGCACCCAATTTTGCTTTCATAATACGTCCCTTTCAAATGGTTCTAATGTAATTTCTACTGAAACTGTTTTTCAGAGTAAGTTATACTGTTCTCAATACTGATTAAGCTAAAAGTGTGCCAAAAATTAAAGCCTTGATTTTATTCACCATTTAAAACCATGTCTCACTTTTTGAGTAATTTCACTACCGATATTTAAGGATTTTCACTAATTATGAGTCCAATTGAACAAGTCCTTGCGGCGGCAAAATCCATTGCTGTAGCAGGTCATACGCCAACATTAGCGTTAATAAAAGGTAAATTAGGTACGCGGATAGCCATGCCAACCCTTATTCAGGGGTTGCAGCAATTTAAAGCCATCCCCAAAGAGCAATGGCAAGACTTACCCGATTTAGCAGCCATGATACAGCCAGCTAATACTGAAACGGCTCAAGACCCATTAACGGCGCTAGAACAAAAATGGCAGGCTAAATTTGACGCTGTCGAAAGTGAATTTGCCCTAAAGATAGCAGCACTTGAAAAACGAATTGTACAATTAGAAAGTTAAGCACCACATCCTCAATACATTTAACCAGCTAAAAACGGAAAACCATGTTTGTCACTGAACTCAGATTTGAATGTTTCGCCGATACCACTATCACAGCGGCAGAAAAAGCCATTAATAACTTTCTAGAAGCACTCAGAGCCAATGGCCAAGTATTAGGACGAGAATTTGCTGTCGCATTTAATGAAGGTGAGTTTAAAGTCAGGCTATTAATACCTGAAAAAAACAGTTTATCAGCCCGTAACAACAGCCCATGGGTCAAGCAAGCATTAACTATGCTAACTGAAGCAAAGTTATTGGCGCCACGTGAAAAGTTTATCGGCCAAGATATCAATTCAGAGCAAAGTAATATCGACACTCCCAGCTGGCAGGTGCTTTACACCAGCTATGTACATATGTGCTCACCATTAAGAAGTGGCGACAACCTTCTCCCTATTCCGCTATATCAAATTCCAGCAAGCTTTAATGGCGACCATAAGCGAGTTATTCGCTGGCAAACAGAGTGGCAAGCTTGTGATGAACTGCAAATGGCGGCGGCAACCAAAGCTGAATTTGCAGCATTAGAAGAACTGACTAGTCATAAAAGTGATTTATTTAGACGAGGCTGGGATATCCGCGGCAGAATTGAATTTATTACCAAAATTCCGACTTACTATTATCTTTATCGCGTTGGTGGCGAAAGTTTACAGTCTGAAAAAAAACGAGCCTGTCCACGCTGTGGATCGAAACAGTGGTTATTGGATGAGCCATTATTGGATATGTTTCACTTCAGATGTGAGCCATGCAGAATTGTGTCGAATATCTCATGGGATCATCAGTAATAATTTCAAACGTTATTGTTCTGAAGTATCTAACATCGATCAGAACAGCTGCATCATTAACCTTCTTTTCAACAAAAAGCCTGACTTAATTAATCTATAAGTCAGGCTTTTTGGTTTATCGCAAATTAATAACGTTGATCTATGACTTTCGTCTCAATAAGTCATTCCACATCATTTTCATTCGCTGCCAAATCCCCGGATGTGGCACATGGCCATGATCTTCTTCTACAGGTTCAATTGCTGGTGTGACTCTTGGCGTTAGGCTATCGATAAACCCAGCTAGGCTATCAGCAAGCTTTTCATGGGGCTTATTGCCTGGCACTTCAATCCACACACTGCCATCTTCATTATCAACCGTTAGCATGTTATCGCCATCACCCAATACACCGATAAACCAGGTTGGTGCTTGTTTGAGTTTTTTCTTCATCATCAAGTGGCCAATGATATTTTGCTGCAAAGATTCAAAGTCTTGCTGATTCCAAACTTGCAGTAATTCGCCTTCACCCCAGTTTGAATCAAAATACAGTGATGCTGAAAAGAAGTGGCCGTAAAAATCATTGATATCATCATGCAGCTTAAGCTCTAAAGCATGTTCGACATTACTAAAGTCTGCGGTGCTTTTACGCTTAACAGTCTGCCAAAATACCGCTTCATCAGATTCAAGATCATACTGGCCCTCAATACAACTAGACCCTTGACCCATTGGGTAAAATCGCGGTAATTCCCCTAAGGTATCTTGGTAAGCTTGAATATAACGGTTAGAAAATTGATCCAATGATGTTGAACAAGACACTTAAGATGCTCCAATATTGTTTGTGACCAAATAGATTGGTGTATTTGTCACGTACAGTGATTACCTAATTATATAAATTGGTATTATAATAAAGGCCTATTTTGACACGGAAACACACTAGATGACACACAATCACGATCCCTATAGTGATGCTGAAGCACTTAAAGGTTTAACTTTAGGTCAAGCGACGCAATATCAAGCTGAATATGATGCATCATTGCTGCAAGGGGTTCCTCGTAAGCTAAATAGAGATGCCATTGCATTAACGGCTGAGTTACCTTTTCAAGGTGCTGATATTTGGACTGGCTATGAACTATCTTGGCTTAATGCCAAAGGCAAGCCTATGGTAGCCATCATTGAAGTTTACCTTGCCATCGAAAGTGATAACTTAATTGAATCGAAGTCATTTAAGCTTTATTTAAATAGCTTTAATCAAACCCGCTTTGACAGTGTTGAACTAGTACAACAAACTTTACAACAAGATCTTAGCCGCTGTGCCAATGGCGAGGTCACGGTAAAAATCATCGAGCCAAAACATTTTAATACCCAGCGCATTGTCGAGTTACCGGGTAACTGTATTGATGAACTTGATATTGAAGTTGATGATTATCAATTTAAACCTGAGTACCTTGAAGACAGCACTGAAGAGAAACATGTTGCTGAGACACTTACATCCAACTTGCTAAAGTCGAATTGTTTAATTACCTCTCAGCCTGATTGGGGTAGCGTGATGATCCGCTACCAAGGTCCTAAAATCGATCGAGAGAAGTTACTGCGTTATTTGATTTCATTCCGTCAACACAATGAATTTCACGAGCAATGTGTTGAGCGTATTTTTACTGACTTAAAACGTTATTGCCAATGTTCTAAATTAACGGTTTATGCCCGTTATACTCGCCGTGGAGGTTTAGATATTAATCCATTTAGAAGTGATTTTGAGCAGCCGCCTGAGACACATCGTTTAGCGAGACAGTAATTTCAAAAATGATATTACAACTTAAAAGGCACTTTTTAGTGCCTTTTTTGATCTGCAGGTAAACCGACTTAGCTAACGATCAATTTAGGCATGCCTTTAAGGCAACTTAATGAGAATCAATAATAAGCTCAGCCCAATCTATTACTTCAGCGTTATATTCAGGCTCGTTCGCAACACATCCACTATAAAAGCTAATGGCAAACCGATAGCTCTCATTAAGCTTACCTAAACTACAATGCCATTGGTTTTCAATCTCAAAGCGCTCTTTGTCATCATTTATCAGCCGCAAAGAGACATTGAATTGTAAAGGTATGACAGCGCCTTTATTCAGCTTAAGCTCGCTTTTTTCAGCCGATTGAAAATCAAATGCGAATGATTTAAGCGATAAAGCTAAGCCTAAGCCTTTGGCCTTAATGTAAGACTCTTTTAAGGTCCATAAATCAAAGAAACGTTCCCTATGCTCCACTGCTGGTAAAGCTAATAAAGCTGCCGCTTCAGGTTCAGAAAAGTAATGATTTAATATCGAATGAATATTGGTGCTATCACGGCGCCGCTCAATATCCGCCCCCAGCTCAAACGCTTGCATTGGGGCATTAGTTTGATAAATAGCCACCAATAACCAGTCACCACTGTGACTGATGTTGAAACCTAAACCCGTTTGCTGAAATTGCAGATCAGTTAAACGCGGTTTGCCTTTTTCGCCATATTCAAATACCCATTCATTGGGCTTTATATCGGCAAAACGCGACAACAAAGCCCGCAAGTAACCTCTAACCATTAAGCCTTTTTCACGGGCTGATTGTTGAATATAGCGATTCACTTTTTGGGTTTCATCTGCAGGCAACCAAGATGACACCAATGAGGTGGTTTCTTGATCCAATACTGCCGTGGTAAGCGGACAGAAAAATAGATTTATCTTGGTGTCAGAATTCAAAATCAACTCAATAGTAAAACAAAAAGCCATTGTCGCTTGTTTCTAACTGAATTTATAGTCTGTGTAATACACCAAATAAATAAAAACGGCTGGAACATTACAGCCCCTGCCGTTTTAATCCTATTAGCTTGCGATTAAGACCCGTTTATTGCCGTTGGCAACGATTAACTACTCATAGTGAACCCTTGGCGATTAAGCCATCGCGGTGGTCTTTGCCGCTTGCTGAGGTTGTACGTCATAGCGACTAAAGCTCATCGAGAACTGACCGTCACCACCCGTCATCGATTTTAGTCTAGTAGAATAGTCACTGACATTAGCCAAGGGCACTTCGACTTCAACTGTAACCATGCCAGAGCTATCGGCTTGTGTGCCGCACACCATACCTCGCTCGCTACTGATATCGGCGGTGATATCGCCCACATGTTGCTGAGCAACACAAATATTCATTTCAACGATAGGCTCTAAAACCACTGGCTGAGCAAGTTTAACGGCTTCCATAAAGGCTTTTTTACCCGCCATCACAAAGGCAATCTCTTTAGAGTCCACACTGTGATGTTTGCCATCTAATACAGTAACTTTGATGTCTTGCATCGGAAACCCACCAAGCTCACCAGCTGTCATAGCTTCTTTAATTCCCTTTTCAACCGCGGGAATATATTGAGTGGGTACCGAGCCCCCGACCACTTTGCTGACAAACTCAAAACCTTGACCACGCTCAAGGGGCTCAACTTTAAGCTCTACTTCTCCAAATTGGCCAGAGCCACCGGATTGCTTCTTATGACGATATCTAAAGCTCGCCTCACCCATTATGGTTTCACGATAAGCAATGGCTGGAGTGTCAGTGTCCATATCAACATTGAACAGCGTTTGCGCTTTTTCTAATGCAATTTGCAGATGTAAATCACCTTGGCCTTGCAGCACAGTTTGTCCTTCTGCCTCATTACGGGCAATCTGTAAGCTTGGGTCTTCTGCCACTAACTTATGTAGCACTTCCGATATTTTTTGTTCATCACCGCGGCGCTTTGCAGACACGGCCAAGCCAAAAATAGGTTGCGGCAATACCAGCTCAGGTAAATGAAATTCATCTTCATCATGGTTGTCATGCAGCACAGCGCCAACTTCTAACTCATCAATTTTAGCAATGGCGCAGATATCACCCGGGATAGCCTGATTGACGTTACTATGCTGGTCCCCTTGTAACTTAAGAATGTTAGTCACTTTAAAGGGTTTACGGCTATGACCGATAAACAGTTTCATGCCCACTTCTATGGTGCCTTGGTATAAACGAAAAACGCCCATGCGGCCTAAAAATGGATCGATTGACACTCTAAAGATATGGGCTAATACATGGTCATCAGCTTTTTGGCTAACATCAATAGGGGTGGCATTTTCAGTAAAGCCTTTGATAAATTGCGGCGGATTAGCTTCAAGAGGGCTTGGCATCAACTTAGTCAGCATTTCCAGTAACGAGCTAATACCAATGTCTTGTTCTGCACTGGTAAAACACACTGGTACTAAATGACCCATTCGCAATGCGGCTTCTAGCGGCGCATGCAATTGCTCTGGGGTTAATGAATCACCTTGCTCTAAATACAACTCCATTAACCGATCATCTTCTTCAAGCACGGTATCAATGAGTTCATCACGGGCAGTTTCCACATCGCTGAATAAGGTTTTCGCTTTTAGATCGCAATGCAGATAACAATCCACCACATCATTAGCCATTTCATTGGGGAGATTAACGGGTAAGCAGCGATGACCAAATTGCTGCTGGATATCAGTCAGCAATTCAGCAACTAAAGTTTCGTTGCCATCTAAGTGGTTAATGGCAATGATCACTGCTTTGCCCTGCGCTCGGGCTGCTTCAAAGGCTCTTTTGGTTACCGATTCAATCCCAGTGCTGGCATTGACCACCAATAATACCGATTCAACGGCAGAAAGAGGCAATAATGCTCTGCCAATAAAATCAGGTAAACCTGGAGTATCAATAACGTTTAAATGGTGGTTTTGGAAGTCAAAATTAAGAAAGGAAGGTTCTAGGCTGTGGTGGTGGGCTTTTTCTTGGGCAGTGAAATCGGCATGATTTGTGCCCTTGTCGACCCTGCCTTTTAAGGTTATTGCATTGGCGCTAAACAGTAATGCTTCGAGTAAAGAGGATTTGCCTGCGTTGGTGTGACCCATTACAGCCAAATTACGGATTTGCTCAGTGGTGAAATCAGCCATTGTGGCCTCCCTTTATCACATAGTTAATCAATCCATTTCGCTTTAAGCACTGTTAGCTTCACATGTTTAGCTGTAATAACTCAATCTCAGTAAAAGTATGCCGACAGGATTAACTGATTAGTCAGTGAAACCTTGCTGTTCACCTTTTAAGAGCCTGTCCGCCTTGCAAATCAAGTGAGATAATTCATGTCATTTAAAGCAAGTGCCTAGCGCTATTTAAATTCAGTATAGAACTGTAACTATGATTAAAAGTTGACCTAGATCAGGCTTTAACTCACCAATTAAATTTCATAACAAATACTCATTTGAGCTTACAACTGCTCGCTAGTTATGGTCTGATCTGTGAATAATCAGTCTCGGGTGATTGTATCGACCCGAAACCTCAGGTACTCTGCTTGCTCGATTGTGCTAAAACGATGATTATGAAGATTAACTATTGTTCATCTTTACTAGTCCCAACAGATTGTATTGCAAAAATACAGACCAAGGTTAAGCCTTAATGACAGTAGCATTATATAAATGACAGCAGAGCCAAGCGCAAAAGCTGCGATAAAGAAATCAGTGACGACAGACACTAGCACGCCAGTGGTGCGTCACCGTAATGCCACCACCACCCCTGAAATGCGTCAGTTCATTCAAACGTCTGACTTTAGCGTGAGCCAATTAGCTAAAATCCTCAATATTTCAGAGGCCACCGTGAGAAAGTGGCGTAAGCGTGATTCTGTCAGCGATACCCCCACCACGCCACATCACCTCAAAACCACATTGTCGCCAATGGAAGAGTATGTGGTGATCGGTTTGCGCTACCAATTAAAAATGCCGTTGGACAGACTGCTTAAGGTAACCCAGCAGTTTATTAATAAGGATGTCTCTCGCTCAGGGCTTGCCCGCTGCTTAAAACGCTACGGGGTATCAAAGCTTGATGAATTCGAAAGCCCCTATGTGCCCGAGCGCTATTTCAACCAGTTACCTATTGTTCAAGGCACTGATGTCGCCACTTATACTTTGAACCCAGAAACCTTAGCCAAAACCTTATCCTTACCTGAAGCCACTCAAGACAATGTGGTGCAAGTGGTGTCACTGACGATTCCACCACAATTAACGGATAAAGAAAGTTACTCGATTTTACTGGGTGTTGATTTCGCAACTGACTGGGTTTATCTCGACATCTATCAAGACAGCCATACCCAAGCGACTAATCGCTATATCGCTTATGTGTTAAAGCACGGCCCGTTTCATTTAAGAAAATTACTCGTAAAAAATTACCACACTTTTTTAGCTCGCTTCCCGGGCGCTAAAACCATGCATGCTTCGGAAGCAGCACACTCTACAAATAATTCAGCTATGGATAGACTGAACAACGGAGACTCAAAATGAGCCAAGAACCGACCCCACAAGAGTTAGTTGAAGACAAACGACTCAATAAGCGTCTTAAAGATATGCCTATCGCCATTGTCGGCATGGCAAGTATCTTTGCTAATTCGCGTTACTTGAATAAGTTTTGGGACTTAATCAGTGAAAAAATTGATGCCATTACTGAAGTACCTAAGTCGCACTGGCGCCCTGAAGATTACTTCGATGCAGACAAAACAACCCCAGATAAAAGTTACTGTAAGCGCGGTGGCTTCATCCCTGACGTTGACTTTAACCCTATGGAGTTTGGCCTACCGCCAAATATCCTAGAACTCACTGACACCTCACAATTATTATCATTGGTTATCGCCAAAGAGGTGCTTGCCGATGCGGGTGTAACACCTGAATATGACACCGATAAAATCGGTATTACGCTCGGCGTGGGCGGCGGTCAAAAAATCAATGCTAGCCTAACTGCGCGCCTACAATATCCTGTACTTAAAAAGGTATTTAAAAGTAGCGGCTTAAGTGATGCTGACAGCGATATGCTGATCAAGAAATTCCAAGACCAATATGTTCACTGGGAAGAAAACTCATTCCCGGGGTCTTTAGGTAATGTTATCGCTGGTCGTATTGCTAACCGCTTTGATTTAGGTGGCATGAACTGTGTGGTTGATGCAGCATGTGCAGGCTCACTAGCCGCTATGCGTATGGCATTAACAGAGCTGGTTGAAGGCCGCAGTGAAATGATGATCACCGGTGGTGTGTGTACTGATAACTCACCTTCTATGTATATGAGTTTCTCTAAAACGCCTGCATTTACCACTAACGAAACCATTCAACCATTTGATATCGATTCAAAAGGTATGATGATCGGTGAAGGTATCGGCATGGTGGCGCTGAAGCGTCTTGAAGATGCTGAACGTGATGGCGATAGAATCTACTCTGTTATTAAAGGTGTGGGCGCGTCATCAGATGGTAAATTTAAATCAATTTATGCGCCACGCCCAGAAGGCCAAGCAAAAGCATTAAAACGAGCTTATGATGATGCCGGTTTTGAGCCTCACACTGTTGGTTTAATTGAAGCACATGGTACAGGTACTGCTGCAGGTGACGTAGCTGAATTTAACGGTCTTAAGTCCGTTTTTGGCGAGTTTAATGACACTAAACAACACATTGCTTTAGGTTCAGTTAAGTCTCAAGTGGGTCACACTAAGTCAACAGCTGGCACGGCAGGTGTTATTAAAGCAGCCCTAGCCCTGCATCATAAAGTGCTGCCACCAACCATAAACGTGTCTAAGCCTAATCCCAAACTAAATGTTGAAGATTCGCCGTTTTTCTTAAATACCGAAACCCGTCCTTGGATGCCGCGCCCTGATGGCACCCCGCGTCGTGCTGGTATTAGCTCATTTGGTTTCGGCGGTACTAACTTCCATATGGTGCTTGAAGAATACACAGCAGAACATGCTCGTGATGCGAAATACCGTCAACGCCAAGTACCTCAAAGTGTGTTAATTAGCGCCGATAATAAAGCGGCACTTCAAACTGAAGTTAGCACGTTAATCGCTGCCATCGCTAAGCTAACTGATACTGACAACACCAGTATTGCTCAAGCTGAACTTACCCGCATTGCTAAGCAATATGCCGTTAGAACATTAGATGTAAACGCGCCACGTTTAGGCTTAGTTGCTGCGAATTTAGCAGAGCTAACGGCTCAATTACAATTGGCATTAAAACAGCTTGAAAGCCAAAACAGTGATGCTTGGCAATTGCCGTCTGGCACTAGCTACCGCTCTGCAGCATTGATAACTGCTGCTAAAGCTAGCAAGTCTGCTAATAGTCCAAAAGTCGCTGCGTTATTTGCAGGCCAAGGTTCTCAATACTTAAACATGGGTATTGAAGTCGCTTGTCATTTCCCAGAAATGCGTCAGCAACTTAACAAGGCTGATAAAGTCTTCGCTAGCTTTAACAAAACGCCGCTTTCACAAGTCTTATTTCCAATCCCTGCATTTGAAAAAGCAGATAAAGAGGCTCAAGCAGCGTTACTGACGAGCACTGATAACGCCCAAAGCGCCATTGGTGTCGTCAGCATGAGTCAATACCAGTTATTCACTCAAGCAGGATTTGCTGCTGACATGTTTGCGGGTCACAGCTTTGGTGAGCTTTCTGCATTATGTGCAGCGGGTGTTATCTCTAATGATGACTACTACCAATTATCTTTTGCACGCGGCGAGTCAATGGCAGCATCTGCTGTTGATAAAGACGGTAATGCACTTGATAAAGGCACCATGTACGCCATTATCTTGCCAGCAAATGATGCTGACGCGGCCAATGCTGAAAATATCGCAAAATTAGAAAGCTGCATCAGTGATTTTGATGGCGTAAAAGTGGCTAACTACAACTCAGCGACTCAGCTTGTTATTGCAGGTCCTACTGAAAGTTGCGCAGCTGCGGCTAAAGCCATTAGCGCATTAGGCTTTAAAGCAATTGCACTGCCAGTATCTGGCGCCTTCCATACTCCGCTTGTGGGTCATGCACAAAAGCCATTTGCTAAAGCGATCGATAAAGCCAAATTTAGCGCAAGTAAAGTGGCCTTGTTCTCAAATGCTAGCGGTGAGCAACACCCAACAGATGCTAAATCAATTAAAGCGGCATTCAAGCAACATATGCTGCAATCAGTGCGCTTTACTGATCAGCTAAATAATATGTATGACGCGGGTGCACGGGTATTTGTTGAATTTGGTCCTAAGAACATTCTTCAAAAACTGGTACAAGCCACCTTGGGCGATAAAGCTGAGTCAGTTTCTGTTGTCAGCATAAACCCGAATCCTAAAGGTAATAGTGATACCCAGCTTCGCATTGCTGCTATGCAACTTTGTGTATTGGGCGCACCCTTGACTGAAATTGATCCATACCAAGCTGACATTGCAGCGCCTGCTAAACCTAAAGGCATGAACGTCAAACTGAATGCATCGAACCATATTAGCGCGCCAACCCTTGCAAAAATGGAAAAATCATTGGCGACAGGCCAAGTAACATCACAAGTGGTTGAAACCATCGTTGAGAAGATTGTTGAAAAGCCAGTTGAGAAAATCGTAGAAAAGATTGTGGAAAAAGAAGTGATAAAAACTGAATATATTGAAGTGGCCTCAGCCAATGCCAACGCACCAGCTGTTAGCAATACAGTAACCACTGCGCCTGTAGCTGGCAATGCACTAGCGCAACCTGCTGCAGGAACTGGTAGCTTAGAAGCATTTTTCAATGCCCAGCAACAAGCTGCAAACTTACATCAGCAGTTCTTGGCTATTCCTCAACAATACGGTGATACCTTTACTCACCTGATGACAGAGCAAAGCAAAATGGTTGCGGCAGGACTCGCTATTCCAGAGAGCTTACAGCGCTCAATGGAGCTATTCCACCAGCATCAAGCACAAACACTACAAAGCCATACATTGTTCCTTGAGCAGCAAGCACAATCAAGCCAGTCTGCCCTTGCTATGCTAACAGGCACTTCGCTGCCAGTTCAGCCGCAGACAGTAGCAACAACAGCAGCTCCAGCAATGACTCAGGCTGTTGCAGCAACAGCGACAGTTCAAACGCCAACTCAAGTACCTGCGCCTGTTGCAGCGCCAGTAGCAAAAGCTCCGGTAACACAATCACAGATAGCACAAGAGCCTGCAGCAAAAGTAACAGCCCCATTAGCACCAGCAAGAACCGTTACTGCAGAACCTATTTCAGCGTCAGCAGCTCCAGTGCAATTAATGCCTGCTGGTTTATCAGCAGAAACAGTCTTGAACACTATGTTAGAAGTGGTTGCTGAAAAAACTGGCTACCCCACTGAAATGCTAGAACTTGGCATGGATATGGAAGCGGATTTAGGTATCGATTCAATCAAGCGTGTTGAAATCTTAGGCACGGTACAAGATGAGCTACCTGGTTTACCAGAGCTTAGCCCAGAAGATTTAACTGAGTGTCGTACCCTTGGCGAAATCGTAGCTTATATGAACAGCAAACTGCCCGCCGCGGGCGCTATGAACTCTGCGCCACCAGCAATTTCAGTAGCTCAAGCCGCACCAGTAGCTTCAGGTTTATCGGCTGAAACAGTATTGAATACCATGCTAGAAGTGGTTGCTGAAAAAACCGGTTACCCAACTGAAATGCTAGAACTTAGCATGGATATGGAAGCCGATTTAGGTATCGATTCAATCAAGCGTGTTGAGATTTTAGGCACAGTACAAGATGAGCTACCGGGTTTACCAGAGCTTAGCCCAGAAGATTTAGCTGAGTGTCGTACCCTTGGCGAAATCGTATCTTACATGAACAGCAAACTGCCCGCCGCGGGCGCTATGAACTCTAAGTTACCCGCTGAAG
>NZ_JBFRKH010000016.1:0-109441 GCF_041469265.1 Shewanella sp. 10N.286.51.B2 | reverse complement strand
TACCCGCTGAAGGCTCTAAGCTACCAGCGGAAGGAAACGTTACAGCTGCAGCTGCGCCAGTTGCTTCTGCTGTAGTTTCAGGTTTATCGGCTGAAACAGTATTGAATACCATGCTAGCAGTGGTTGCTGAAAAAACCGGTTACCCAACTGAAATGCTAGAACTTAGCATGGATATGGAAGCGGATTTAGGTATTGATTCAATCAAACGTGTTGAGATTTTAGGCACTGTACAGGATGAGCTACCAGGCTTACCTGAACTTAACCCTGAAGATTTAGCTGAGTGTCGTACTCTTGGCGAAATCGTATATTACATGAACTCTAAACTGCCTGCCGCTGGAGCCGTTACAGCTTCAGTTGCGCCAGTTGCTTCTAATGTCGTTTCAGGTTTATCGGCTGAAACTGTATTGAATACCATGCTAGCAGTGGTTGCCGAAAAAACCGGTTACCCAACTGAAATGCTAGAACTTAGCATGGATATGGAAGCGGATTTAGGTATTGATTCGATCAAACGCGTAGAAATTCTTGGCACAGTACAAGACGAGCTACCTGGTTTACCAGAGCTTAACCCAGAAGATTTAGCTGAATGTCGTACCCTTGGCGAAATCGTTTCTTATATGAACAGCAAGCTGCCAGCCGCAGGCGCTATGAGCTCTGAATCACCAGCGATTTCTGCCGCTGCTGTAGCTTCTGGTTTATCCGCTGAGACAGCCTTGAGCGCCCAACAAATTCAAAGCACTATGATGTCAGTTGTTGCAGAGAAGACTGGTTACCCAACAGAAATGCTAGAACTTAGCATGGATATGGAAGCAGACTTAGGCATCGACTCAATCAAACGTGTAGAAATTTTAGGGACTGTTCAAGATGAGCTACCAGGCTTACCTGAGCTTAACCCAGAAGATTTAGCTGAGTGCCGTACCCTTGGTGAAATCGTTTCTTATATGAACTCTAAGTTACCAGTTGGTTCTGCTACTGCGTCAGCAACTGCAGCTCAAGTGGCACCTGTCGCTTCTGGTTTAAGTGCAGAACAAGTACAAAGCACCATGATGTCAGTGGTTGCTGACAAAACTGGTTACCCAACTGAAATGCTAGAACTTAGCATGGACATGGAAGCAGATCTGGGTATCGATTCTATCAAGCGCGTAGAGATTCTTGGTACGGTACAAGACGAGCTACCAGGCTTACCAGAGCTTAACCCAGAAGATTTAGCTGAGTGTCGCACGCTTGGTGAAATCGTTAGCTACATGAACTCTAAGCTACCCGCTGAAGGCTCTAAGCTATCAGCCGCAGGCGCTATGAACTCTACTGCAGCTACAAACTCTGCCCCACAAGTTGCAGCGACAACAGCATCTGAATTAGCAACAGACTTACCTCCACATCAGGAAGTCGCGCTAAAAAAGCTACCAGCGGCGGATAAGTTAGTTGATGGTTTTTCTAAAGAAGCGTGTATCGTCATCAATGATGATGGTCATAACGCAGGCGTTCTCGCAGAAAAACTCACCGCAACAGGCCTAACCGTCGCCGTTATTCGTAGTCCAGAATCAGTCACTAGCGCACAATCACCGCTAAGCAGTGATATCAAAAGTTACAACCTAACGGCTGTAAATGATGACGCGATTAGTGATGTCATTGCACAAATCAGTAAAGCCCATAAAGTGGCTGGTTTTGTTCACCTACAACCACAACTTGCCACTGCGAACAATGTCATGCCGCTAAGTGATGCAGGTTTTGTTGCTGTTGAACAAGCTTTCTTAATGGCTAAGCACCTACAGAAAAGCTTTACCGAATTAGCAAAAACTGAACGTGTAAGCTTTATGACGGTAAGTCGTATTGATGGTGGTTTTGGTTACTTAAACAGTAATGAACTCGCCACTGCAGAGTTAAATCAAGCAGCGCTTTCAGGTCTAAGCAAAACCCTTAGCCATGAATGGCCAACAGTGTTTTGTCGAGCATTAGATATCGCGCCAGGCTTTGAAGCTGTGGACCTTGCTGATGCCGTTATTGCTGAGTTATTTGATGTTAATGCTGCCAATGAAATTGTTGAGGTAGGTATTAGCAGCGAAGGTCGCCATACATTAACAGCGACCACAACTGCGAAAACGCGCTATCAAACCACGACCCTTGATAGCAATGATACTGTGTTAGTCACTGGCGGTGCTAAGGGCGTCACATTTGAATGTGCGCTTACACTTGCTAAACAGACAAAGTCTCACTTTATCCTTGCAGGTCGTAGCCAACACCTTGGGGCAAACTTGCCGACATGGGCTCAAGGCAAGCAAGCTAAAGAGTTAAAAGCAGCTGCAATTGGCTTTATTCAATCTCAAGGTAACAAGCCAACGCCAAAACAAATTGACGCGTTAGTATGGCCAATTACCAGTAGTTTAGAAATTGATCGCGCCTTAGCAGCATTCACAGAAGTGGGCGCAAGTGCTGAATATATCAGTATGGATGTCAGTTCAGATGATGCCATTAAGCAAACGCTTTCAGCTTTCAAATCAATTACCGGCATCATTCATGGCGCAGGTGTATTGGCTGATAAGCATATTCAAGACAAAACCTTAGCTGAATTAGGTCGTGTATACGGCACTAAAGTCACCGGCTTTGCAGGTATCATTAATGCCATTGATGCAAGTAAATTAAAGCTGGTTGCTATGTTCTCATCTGCCGCAGGTTTCTACGGCAACACCGGACAAAGTGACTATTCAATGTCAAATGAGATCCTCAATAAAACCGCATTACAACTTGCCAATAACTATCCGCAAGCCAAAGTAATGAGCTTTAACTGGGGCCCTTGGGATGGCGGAATGGTCAGCTCAGCATTGAAGAAGATGTTTGTTGAACGCGGTGTTTATGTGATTCCGTTAGACAAAGGCGCAAATTTATTTGCCCACAGCCTGTTATCTGAAACCGGTGTTCAAATGCTGATTGGTTCGAGCATGCAAGGTTCTGATTCAGCAGAACAAGCAACTGGTTCAGCTGTAAAAAAGCTTAATGCGGACTCTGCGCTAAATGCTGAGAGTTCGCTGACATTATCTTTTTTAAATACTGTATCTAACAGTGCAACTGCAGCAGATAAGCCTCGCAGCTTATCTGTTGTAAGAGTACTTAATCCGGTTGCAATGCCCTTCATTGAAGATCATTGCATCGCGGGTAATCCAGTACTGCCGACAGTGTGCGCCATACAATGGATGCGTGAAACAGCGCAAAAGCTATGTGGTTTACCTGTAAGCACCAAAGATTATAAGTTACTTAAAGGCATTATTTTTGAGTCGGCCCAGCCACAAGAGTTAACTCTGCAGCTAACTGAAACCGCTGAAGGCTTAAAAGCATTGATTTCTAGCCGGGTACTTGACGGTAACAGTGATGCTAACGCGTTATTAAGACCGCAATACCAAGCGAACTTAATCGTCAACAGTGCATTACTTAATGAAGTTGCCACTACAGCAACCGATAAAATGGCTCAGTTAGCGTCAATCATTGATAAGGTTAAAAACAACAAGGCCATTAGTACTGACAGTGAACTTTATTCAAACGGCAGCTTATTTCATGGCCCACGTTTACAAGGGATCAAGCAAGTATTGGTTGCAAATGATAGCCAGCTTATTTGTAAAGTGACCTTACCAGAAATTGAACAAACTGATTGTTTAGGTTTTGAAGCGCAACTTGAAATCGGTGGTAGTCAGGCATTTGCAGAAGATCTACTGCTACAAGCAATGCTAGTGTGGGCGCGAATAAAGCATGACGCAGCAAGTTTGCCATCAACCATTGGTGAGCTAACCACTTATGCGCCATTTGCATCAAATGACCAAGGTTATTTAGTGCTTAATGTCGTAAAAAGTACTAGTCGCTCTTTGACTGCTGACATTGCGCTTTACCATGAAGATGGTCGCTTAAGTTGCACCATGACAGCGGCAAAAACAACCATTAGTAAAAGCTTGAATGAGGCTTTTTTAGCCCCGGCTAAAGCACTTGCTGATTTGCAGGAGTCGGTGTGAGCAATCAATCAACTTCTGTGATGTCAAAGCCTGAGCCAACAAAAGTTGCATCAGTAAAAAGCATGCGCATCGCCTTAAAACTGATTGCCAATGATGCTGCATCATTGGCGCAAGCTGCTAATGGAGCTAATGGTTCCTTGCATACAAATAACAATGCATTTGCTGCTATCAAACCTTGTTCATTGGCTGAAACATTAGGCGCGACAGCCATCCCGCTTGAAATTGATGTGTCGTCATTAGATGGCACATCAAATACCGCCACAAACTTAAACATGAGTTTTCGCGACTATTTAGCTCAAGCGATTGAACGTATTGAGCAACAACAAACGGTATTGCTAAGCCATCCAGCTTTGCCATACCGCCTGTTAATGATGCCAGCCATTGTTGCAGCAAAACATCGGTGTCATCCCCATGCCTATTTAACCGGTATGGGCGAAGGCCACGAGTTATCAGACGCAGTGCAACAAGCACTAACGCAAGCCAAACGGGCTCATGTTAGCCCAACTCAAATCGATGCGACTCATTGCACTAGCTATAAAGATAAGTTTTTTGAACTGATTCAGTTGATTGGCCACCTTGCGACTCGTAGCTTGCCAACAACGAATGACAGTGAGAATAACAGTACGAATAAACAGTATTGGTTTAGTGAAATGCACCAAAGCCGCGTCGCCAGTTTCAATTTTATTGAAGCCGAAATGCAACACGCAGTGGTATTCGTTCAGGGAACTGAACTTGCTCAGGCAAGCTCATTACTGGATAACACTAGGTTGTTTTTCCCAATGTCTGCCAGCACCGTTTCAGAAATACTGCAGCAACTAACGCAGTTACAAAGCCAGTTAAACGCTATTATTAATACAAATACCAGTGCAGCAATCAATGTTAACCACAGCACGCTGTTAGCACTGATGTTGAACAATCTAAACCAGTTTGATCACCAAGCAGGTAAAGCTGCGGTGATCATGGGCAATTCAATTGAAACTGCATGCAGCGAGATTGAAGCCATGTTGGCGATGCTAAGTACTTCAGATACATTAGCAAGCTCGCCATCGGAAGTTGAATACAAGACCCCATCAGGTAGCTGTTTGATACTCACGGCCAATGAGCCATTGGGCACGAATGGTCTTTGTTTCGTCTACCCGGGTGTCGGCACTGTATACCCACAGATGTTCAGTCAACTGCCACGCTTCTTCCCTGACTTATATGCTCAGCTAGAACGTGATGGTGATGTAAAAGCCATGCTGCAAGCAGATAGCATTTATGCTGATAACGCTAAAGTCACTGATATGAGTTTGGGTGAACTGGCGATTGCAGGTGTGGGTGCAAGTTATATCTTAACCAAAGTGCTTAGCGAATATTTTAATGTAAAACCTAACTTTGCCATGGGTTACTCCATGGGCGAAGCGGCGATGTGGGCAAGTCTTGGTATTTGGAAGCAACCCCACAGTATGATTGAGGCGACGCAAACCAGTACTATTTTTACTACCGATATTTCAGGTCGTTTAGATTGCGTGCGCCAGGCATGGCAGTTGAATCAAAGCGACGATATCGTGTGGAATAGTTTTGTGGTTAGAGCAACCCCAGCCGATATTGAAGCGGTTTTAACCCAATATCCTCGTTGTTATCTCGCTATCATTCAAGGTGATACTTGCGTGCTGGCAGGATGTGAAGCCAGTTGTAAAGCGCTGCTAAAACAAATCGGCAAACGCGGCATTGCAGCAAATCGCGTGACCGCAATGCATACTGCGCCAGCCATGCTAATTCATCGCGAAGTGGCTCAATTCTATCAACAAGCGCTTCACCACAATGAGCAGCTTGAACAAACTGCACAGATAAAATTTATCAGCGCAGCAAGTTCACAACCGATTAATGTCAGCAGCCTTGATATTGCAACCTCAATCGCTGACACCTTTTGTCAGCCGCTTAACTTTACTGAGTTGGTTAACAACGCACGTAAATTAGGCGCGAAACTTTTTGTTGAAATCGGTGCAGATCGCCAAACAACCACCTTGATTGATAAAATTGCTCGCACAAGTCCTACAGTTTCAGAGCCTTGCCAAGCCATTGCCGTCAATGCCAAAGGTGGAGACGATCAAACTGCGCTGCTTAAATGTATTGCCCAGCTTATCAGCCACAAAGCACCTGTTTCGCTGACCTGCCTTACACAAGGGTTAGCGAATTTGTTGGCTAGCACACTTAAGTTTGAAGTGAACAATCTTCAAGCGGATGCTACTTTAGCCCCACAATTAGAAGGAGAACAATCTTGAGTTCTCAATCGAATATGAAAAATATTGCCTCTAGCGATGCTAATAAAAATAACGCTGGCAGCGTCCCTAAAATCGCAGTCGTCGGCTTAGCCACCCAATACCCTGACGCAGACACGCCGGTTAAATTTTGGCAAAACCTGCTGGATAAAAAAGATTCTCGTAGCACCATTAGCAGTCAAAAACTGAATGCTAATCCGGCCGATTATCAAGGTGTACAAGGTGAGTCAGACCGTTTTTATTGTGACAAAGGCGGCTACATTCAAAACTTCAGTTTCAATGCTGAAGGATACCGCATTCCAGCGCAGCAATTTAGCGGCTTAGACGACAGCTTTTTATGGGCTACCGATACTGCCCGTAAAGCACTGGTTGATGCCGGCGTAGATATTAATAATGCTGAGCACAATCTAACGCTTAATCGCACCGGTATTGTCATGGGAACCTTGTCGTTCCCAACAGCAAAATCAAATGAATTATTTGTACCGCTTTATCACAGCGCAGTTGAAAAAGCCTTGCAGCATAAATTGCAGCAACCCAATTTCACTTTACAATCATTTGATGGTGAAGATTTTAATCAGCAGCAAATCCCAGCATCACTGTCTAATGGTGCCATTGCCCATAATGCATCGAAATTGGTTGCTGATGCACTGGGTTTAGGCGCGGCGCAATTAAGCCTTGATGCAGCTTGTGCTAGTTCAGTTTACTCATTAAAACTTGCCTGTGATTACTTACATACTGGTAAAGCTGACATGATGTTAGCGGGCGCAGTATCAGGTGCTGACCCATTCTTTATTAATATGGGCTTTTCAATATTCCACGCTTACCCAGATCATGGTATTTCAGCGCCTTTTGATAGTAACTCTAAAGGCCTGTTTGCTGGTGAAGGTGCTGGGGTATTAGTACTAAAACGCCTTGAAGATGCTGAGCGTGATGGTGACCATATATACGCTTTAGTGAGCGGTATTGGACTATCTAATGACGGTAAAGGCCAATTTGTACTAAGCCCAAATAGCGACGGCCAAGTAAAAGCCTTTGAACGTGCTTATGCCGATGCGGCTATGCATGATGAAAGCTTTGGCCCTGCCAATATTGAAGTGATTGAGTGCCATGCAACGGGAACCCCACTAGGTGATAAAGTTGAACTCACCTCAATGGAACGCTTCTTTGCAGATAAGCTTAATGGCTCGAATACGCCGTTAATTGGTTCGGCTAAATCAAATCTAGGTCACTTATTAACGGCTGCCGGTATGCCAGGGATCATGAAAATGATTTTTGCCATGCGCCAAGGCGTGTTACCACCGAGTATCAATGTCAGCGCACCCATCAACTCACCAAATAGTACTTTTGGTAACACTAACTTGCCAAGTGACGTACTGCCTTGGCCAGACAAAGCGGGAAATAATGCCCGTCATGCGGGAGTCTCTGTATTTGGCTTTGGTGGTTGTAACGCGCATTTGTTGATTGAGTCGTATCAAGGTAAAGCTCAAAATACAGCGTCGGCTACAACAGCTCATAGCTCTACTGCTCAGTCTTCTACGCCTAATGCTTCTACAATCTGCGCCCAAGCGCCAATGCATATTACCGGAATGGCGGCTCACTTTGGGCCACTATCAAGTATTAATGCCTTTGCTAAAGCGATTGACGCTAAACAATCGGCATTTACAGCCCTGCCAGAAAAACGTTGGAAAGGCTTAGATAAACACCCAGAATTATTATCACAGTTTGGTATTAACCTTGAAGGTGAAGCGGCGCCAAAAGGTGCGTACATCAATCAGTTTGATTTTGACTTCTTGCGCTTCAAAGTGCCGCCAAATGAAGATGACCGCTTAATCTCGCAACAATTGCTATTAATGAAAGTCGCAGATGAAGCCATTCATGACGCAAAGCTTGAATCTGGCAGTAAGGTTGCTGTGCTAGTCGCAATGGAAACGGAGCTTGAATTACATCAATTCCGTGGCCGTGTTAACTTGCATACGCAAATAGCAGCCAGCCTAAAAGCTCATGGCGTTAACTTGTCAGAGTCTGAATACCAAGCACTTGAAACCATTGCGATGGATAGCGTGTTAGATGCGGCGAAGTTAAATCAATATACCAGTTTCATTGGTAATATTATGGCATCGCGCATCTCATCACTTTGGGACTTCAATGGCCCTGCTTTCACGATTTCTGCCGGTGAGCAATCGGTTAACCGCTGTATTGATGTGGCGCAAAATCTACTGGCGATGGAATCTCGCCAAGAGCCTTTGGATGCAGTGATTATTGCTGCAGTAGACTTATCAGGTAGCATTGAGAATATCGTCCTAAAGACAGCCTCGCTTGCTCAAGCTAGTGCCAGTAAGCAGAACTTATCAATTGGTGAAGGTGCTGGCGCAATCGTATTACAAGCCGCTACAGCAAATGCTTCCAATGTGGACTTGATTCATCAAGCCCTAGGCGCGCTTTCTGATCAAGATATGACTGATTCAGATATAAATGCATCTGGCTTTGCTGGCAGTTACGGCACCATTGAAAGCCTTGAATTTGGTTATAGTGAACAAATCGGCTCAATCGCTGATACCTTGCTGACTCAAACAGGGTTAACTAGTACGGATATTAAATTAGTAGAATTAAACCAAGCACCTGCTTGTTTAAACACGTCAAGCATCAAGGCTTCGCAAGCCTTATCGCAGTTGTTTAGCCAGTCCCTAAGCACTACTGCTCAATCTTGTATTGGCCATACCTTTGCTGCATCTGGAATCGCCAGTTTATTACATGGTTTGTTAGCACTGCCTAAGTCTTTTGCTCTCAATAACGCAGCAGAGCCTCAACATGCAATCATAGCCACATTGAGTGAAAACCAATGTTCACAGCTATTGCTGAGTCAAACTTCACAGCAACAAGGTGCGAGTCAGCAGCGTTTAGACATCGATATCCAGCAGCAAACAGCCAAGAAGCTCAGCTTAGTTAAGCAAGTTAGCCTTGGTGGCCGCGATATTTACCAACATATTGTCGATGCGCCACTGGCTGAGATTAATAGCATCCGAGCTAAAACAGCCCAAATAAAACCCTTAGCGTCTGCTGCTGTCACAGCAATGACGAGCCGAGGACATTTTGAAGCACCTCAAATGAGTGAGCAGCAAAATACTTCAACGACTAAACAAGCGATGGTGAATTCACCATCAACAATAATAGAGTCCCCTATGCCGTTTTCAGATCGTTCTACCCAGTTCAGCCCTGCTAAACAGGAACCTGCATCTTCAGTGCAAACACCTTCGCTTGCACAAGCTCAAGCACAAGTTCCGCCAGCACATCTAACGGCTTTTGAACAAAACCAGTGGTTAGCACATCAAGCGCAACTGGCATTCTTAAAAAGCCGTAATGAAGGTTTGAAAGTGGCTGATGCACTGATGAAGCAGCAACTTGCGCAGGCCAATGGTCAGTCGTACGCTTTACCAGTACAAAGCGCCCCGACTCAAGCAGTAAACGTGCTAGCTCAGCCAGTCGCAGTCGCGCCGACACTGCGCCCAAATCATGCCAGTGTGCCACCTTATATCGCGCCTATCCCTGCGGATAAGCCATGTATCTGGAATTATGCTGATTTAGTTGAATACGCTGAAGGCGACATCGCCAAGGTGTTTGGTCCTGATTACGCTGTTATTGATAACTACTCACGCCGCGTACGCCTGCCTACCACTGATTACTTATTGGTCTCGCGCGTCACTAAATTAGATGCCACCATGAACCAATATAAGCCATGTTCAATGACCACTGAATATGATATCCCAGTTGATGCGCCCTATTTAGTTGATGGCCAAATACCTTGGGCTGTCGCGGTTGAATCTGGTCAATGTGACTTAATGCTGATCAGTTACTTGGGCATTGATTTTGAAAACAAAGGTGAGCGCGTTTATCGTTTACTTGATTGTACGCTGACCTTTTTAGACGACTTACCACGTGGTGGCGACACGCTTCGTTATGACATTAAGATTAATAATTTCGCTAAAAATGGCGACACCTTATTATTCTTCTTCTCTTACGAGTGTTTTGTTGGCGATAAGATGATCCTGAAAATGGACGGTGGTTGTGCAGGCTTCTTTACTGACCAAGAACTTGATGATGGTAAAGGCGTAATTCGCACCGAAGATGAAATTAAACTGCGTGAAGATGCGTTTAACAACCCGAATAAGCCACGTTTTGAGCCATTATTGCATTGCGCTCAAACCCAGTTTGATTATGGTCAAATCCATAACTTACTGCACGCCGATATCGGCGCTTGTTTTGCGGGTGAGCATCAAAACCATCAACTGGCTTCAGGTAAGCAAGATTCATTATGCTTCGCCTCTGAAAAATTCTTAATGATTGAGCAAGTTGGCAATCTAGATGTTCATGGCGGCGCATGGGGCTTAGGCTTCATTGAAGGTCATAAAACACTGGCACCTGATCACTGGTATTTCCCGTGTCACTTTAAGGGCGACCAAGTCATGGCTGGCTCACTAATGGCTGAAGGTTGTGGTCAATTACTGCAGTTCTTCATGCTGCATATTGGTATGCACACCTTAGTTGAAAATGGTCGTTTCCAGCCACTTGAAAATGCCTCGCAAAAAGTGCGTTGTCGTGGTCAAGTTCTGCCACAACACGGTGAACTGACTTACCGCATGGAAGTGACTGAGATTGGTATTCACCCTCGCCCATATGCCAAAGCCAATATTGATATTTTGCTTAACGGTAAAGCTGTGGTTGATTTCCAAAATCTGGGTGTGATGCTTAAAGAAGAGAGCGAGTGCGCGCGATATATTAACGATACTGTTATTAACGACACTGCGACTGTTTCGAGTACTGAGACGAGTAAAGCTAGCGGCCAAGCATCAAAAAATGCACCGTTAATGTCACAAATACCTGACCTATCTGCAGCAACCAATAAAGGCGTGATTCCGCTGCAACATGTTGAAGCGCCGCTTATTCCTGATTACCCAAACCGCAGCCCTGATACGCTACCATTTACGCCATACCACATGTTCGAATTTGCAACCGGCAACATTGAAAACTGTTTTGGCCCAGACTTCAGCATTTACCGCGGCTTTATACCACCACGTACCCCATGTGGCGATTTGCAGCTCACTACGCGAGTGGTCGATATTCAAGGTAAACGTGGCGAACTTAAAAAACCGTCATCGTGTATCGCTGAATACGAAGTGCCTGCAGACGCTTGGTACTTTACAAAAAACAGCCACGCTTCAGTGATGCCTTACTCGGTATTAATGGAAATTTCTCTGC
Source organism: Shewanella sp. 10N.286.51.B2 (assembly GCF_041469265.1). Lineage (NCBI taxonomy): Bacteria > Pseudomonadati > Pseudomonadota > Gammaproteobacteria > Alteromonadales > Shewanellaceae > Shewanella > Shewanella sp. 10N.286.51.B2. The sequence goes on along the minus strand of NZ_JBFRKH010000016.1, from coordinate 97,935 downwards.
AACCTAACGGCTTTATCTCAGGCTATATGGGCACCACACTAGGTTTCCCGGGCCAAGAGTTATTCTTCCGTAACCTAGATGGTAGCGGTGAGCTATTACGTGATGTTGATTTACGCGGTAAAACTATCGTCAATGACTCAAAGTTATTATCCACCGTGATTGCAGGTAGTAACATCATTCAAAGCTTTACCTTTGAATTAAGTGTTGATGGCGAGCCATTTTATAAAGGCAGCGCAGTATTTGGTTACTTTAAAGGCGACGCCCTTAAAAACCAATTAGGGATTGATAACGGCCGTATTACTCATCCTTGGCATATTGATAATAATGTCGCCGCTGATATTACTGTCGATTTACTCGATAAGCAGTCGCGGGTATTCCACGCCCCTGCTAACCAGCCACATTATCGCTTAGCTGGCGGTCAGCTTAACTTTATCGACAAAGCTGAAATCGTTGATAAAGGCGGTAAAAATGGTCTAGGTTACCTATCGGGTTCACGCACCATTGACCCAAGCGATTGGTTCTTCCAGTTCCATTTTCATCAAGATCCGGTTATGCCTGGCTCATTAGGCGTTGAAGCTATTATCGAGTTAATGCAAACTTACGCCATCAGTAAAGACTTAGGTAAAGGCTTTACCAATCCGAAGTTTGGCCAGATTTTATCTGACATAAAGTGGAAGTATCGCGGTCAAATTAACCCGCTGAACAAGCAAATGTCATTAGACGTGCATATCAGCGCCGTGAAAGATGAAAACGGCAAGCGCATCATTATTGGTGACGCAAACTTAAGCAAAGATGGCTTAAGAATTTACGAAGTAAAAGATATCGCAATCTGTATCGAAGAGGCATAAGGATTAATAATGACAATTAGCACTCAAAACGAAAAGCTATCTCCATGGCCTTGGCAAGTTGCCCCAAGTGATGCCAGCTTTGACCCTGCCGCTATCGGTAATAAATTAAAAGAGCTTTCCCAAGCTTGTTACTTGGTGAGCCATCCTGAAAAAGGCTTAGGGGTTTCTCAAAAAGCCCAAGTGGTCACAGAAAGCATTAGCAGCGGCCAAGACTTACCTGTCAGCGCTTTTGCACCCGCACTTGGCACCCAGAGCTTAGGCGATAGTAACTTCCGCCGTGTACACGGGGTTAAATACGCATACTATGCTGGCGCAATGGCTAATGGTATATCATCTGAAGAATTAGTTATCGCCCTCGGTCAAGCGGGCATCTTATGTTCGTTTGGCGCTGCGGGCTTAATTCCTTCACGGGTAGAGCAAGCCATTAACCGCATTCAAACGGCGCTGCCAAACGGCCCATACATGTTTAACTTAATTCACAGCCCAAGCGAGCCAGCCCTTGAGCGTGGTAGCGTTGAGTTATTTTTAAAACATAAAGTACGCACCGTTGAAGCATCGGCTTTCTTAGGCTTAACACCGCAAATTGTTTACTACCGCGCGGCAGGTTTAAGCCGTGATGCTAGCGGCAATGTGGTTGTTGCTAACAAAGTTATCGCCAAAGTGAGCCGCACCGAAGTCGCGATTAAGTTCATGCAACCTGCGCCAGTTAAAATACTGCAAAAATTGGTTGATGAAGGCTTAATCACCCCCGAGCAAATGGAGCTAGCTCAGCTTGTTCCTATGGCTGATGATATTACTGCAGAAGCTGACTCTGGCGGTCATACCGATAACCGACCTTTAGTGACGTTACTGCCGACTATCTTGGCCTTAAAAGACAAGGTACAAGCTGAATACAACTACAACCCGCCTATTCGTGTCGGTTGTGGTGGCGGCGTGGGTACCCCTGATGCCGCGCTGGCGACCTTCAATATGGGCGCAGCTTATATTGTTACCGGCTCTATCAACCAAGCGTGTGTTGAAGCAGGCGCCAGTGAACATACTCGTAAACTGCTTGCCACCACTGAAATGGCTGACGTGACCATGGCACCCGCTGCGGACATGTTCGAAATGGGCGTGAAACTGCAAGTGGTTAAACGCGGCACGTTATTCCCGATGCGCGCGAACAAGCTTTATGAGATTTATAGCCGTTATGAGTCAATTGAAGCGATTCCAGCAGAGGAGCGTGAAAAACTTGAAAAACAAGTATTCCGTGCAAGCCTTGATGAGATTTGGGCAGGTACAGTGGCGCATTTTAACGAACGCGATCCTAAGCAAATCGAACGCGCACAAGGTAATCCAAAACGTAAAATGGCGCTTATTTTCCGTTGGTACCTTGGCCTTTCAAGTCGCTGGTCGAATTCAGGTGAAGTTGGCCGTGAAATGGATTACCAAATTTGGGCAGGTCCAGCACTTGGCGCGTTCAATGAATGGGCAAAAGGCAGCTATTTAGATGATTATACCCAGCGAAATGCGGTAGACTTAGCAAAACACTTGATGCACGGCGCAGCTTATCAAGCACGTATTAATCTACTGACCGCCCAAGGCGTAGCAATACCAGTAGCATTACAACGTTGGAGCCCGCTTGATCAGGTCAAGTGATTAAGTGCTGTAATCAAGCTAAGACAATTTTCATATAGGTAGCGGTAATGAGCGAAACACAAAAACTGGATTTTTCAGCGGTAAATGGCACCACACAAGAGTCATTTAACCAACAAAAGAACTTGATAAAGCGCATGCTGAAAGGCAACAGCGCAGAATGCAGTGAATGTAAAAAACCGCTCACGCTGCAATTGCCGCCTAATACTAAAAAGGCGAAGCCGACAGACAAAGCACCAGGAATATATTGTGCCAAAGGTTGTACTGATATAGAACTGGATATGGAAGCAGTGGCGCTGTTGAAATAACCTTTAGTTATTTCGGGTTTAAAGCTAAAAAGAAAAGGCATCGAAAGATGCCTTTTTTGTTGGTTTTTTTAGGTTTTAACATCTGGCTGGAGTTGGGGATTGCATTTAAGCCCCAATTACCTGCCGTAGGGGCAGTATAAGATACAAATATCACGATCACATGGATGTGAAAGGTCAACCTTTCGTGTAAGCACAGCTGTGACATTTGTGTATTCATATCCATCAAATGACGAATCTAAGGCTGTAGTCCATTCGCTTATAATAATTAACTTTATTAAAAGCCATGATTTGAAGTAACTGATAATTGTCAAAAACGCACAATTATCCTTGTTGTTTAAATTAATGTTTTAAAAATTCAATGTGATTTAAGTACAGTATTCAACACTATTTTATGTTGCTGTGGGTGTACTTTATTAATAAAAAAAATAGATTCGCAAGCGTGACAACATAGCTTATCCCACTCTTTATACTTAAAGTTTCTTTCCCAAAAAGTACGATGAATCTTATAAAAAACGGTTTCTTCTTTACAGCATGGACATAACTTTGAGTAATTCATCATGTTTACCTAAGGTTTAAAAGTATGTAGCCACCTCCTTGTTCTCAAAGTACTTTCACCATGGGGTGTCGCAGTTATTATCTTCTAGGCTCACATACATTATTTAGCTTGCTACAGCTATAAGCCGTAACCTACAGCCTTAAAAATAAGCTAATTCAGCTTACAAGTGGTAAATTTAAATGATTAAGTTGAATTTCAATACTAAAGTTTTAGCCATTGAATTACTGAGCACAATAACTAATTAGAGATAAAAGCATATTCAACTTATCTCAGGACGGGACAGTTAACTTAAAAAAAAGCCTGCAAATTACTGCAGGCTTTTTTAATAACAACTAAAAATTAAAAAAAGCTTTTATGCTTTAGCAAACTTATAGGTGCGGTAACCGCCGATAAGGTTTCGGGCTTTAAAGCCGTTATTCACCAGCTGACGATAAGCGACGTTACCGCGCAGGCCTACTTGACAATAAATGACGATTTCTTTGTCTTTTGGTAATTCGCTCATGCGTTGACGCAGTTGATCTACAGGGATATTAATCGCGCCAGCGATACAGCCACCCGCTTCAAGCTCGCCTGGGTTACGGACATCTAACAAGAGTTGATCTGCCGATAAATCATCCATTTCTTCAAAATGTATCGCGCTTGCATCACCTTTGATAAGGTTATTGGCTACAAATGCCGCTTGGTTGATGACATCTTTAGCGCTGCCATAAGGCGGTGCATAGGTCAGTTCAAGGTCTTGTAGCTGTTCAACTGTCATACCGGCACGTTGGGCAACCGCCATCACATCAATACGTTTATCGACCCCATCTTTGCCCACTGCTTGAGCGCCAAAAATCTTGCCTGTTTTAGGGTCAAATAGCATTTTAAACGAGACAATTTCTGCGCCTGGGTAGTAGCTTGCATGGCTTGCGGTATGCACATACACTTTTTGGTATTCAACGCCATCACGCTTTAATTGCTTTTCATTTTGACCTGTTGAAGCAACTGCAAGGTCAAAAATCTTACAAATTGCGGTGCCTTGTGTACCCTTATAGGTTTCATTGCGGCCAAGCATATTATCTGCTGCCATACGCCCTTGGCGGTTAGCTGGCCCTGCTAGCGGCACTAAGGTTTGCTTACCAGTCACAAAGTCTTTGTCTTCTACTGCATCACCAACGGCATAAATATCTGGATCACTGGTTTGCATGTTTTCATTGGTATAAATACCGCCTAAATCGCCAATTTTTAAACCCGCTTCTTTAGCAAGTTTGGTTTCAGGTCGAACACCAATGGCCATAATAAGAATATCAGTCTCTAAGGACTCACCATTATTAAGGCTAAGGCTTAACTTACCTTGCTTGTGTTGGTGGGCTTCATTTTCGCCCGACTCAATACTTAAGATATGATCGCAAGGAGTAAACTCAACAGCTTCAAGTGCTACTCCAAGTTTTAAATCCACACCTTGCTGACGAATTTCAGCATGAGCAAATCCTGCCATTTCACGATCAACAGGAGTCATCACCTGCTCGGCCATTTCAATTAAAGTGGTTTTTATCCCTAGTTGATGAAACGCTTCCATCATTTCTAACCCAATAAAGCCACCGCCAACCACTGTTGCGTGCTCGGGTTTATTGGTTTTGATGGTATTAAGAATGCGATCCATATCTGGGATATTGCGTAACGAGTGCGTCAGCGGATTATCAATGCCAGCAATAGGCGGAACAATGGGGCCAGCACCAGGGCTAAGTAACAGCTTGTCATAAGTTTCAGTGTATTCATTGCCACTGATCAAATCTTTTACCGTGACCGACTTAGTTACGCTATTGATTGCAGTTACTTCATTCATGACGCGAACATCAACGTTAAAGCGTGCCAAGAAACTTTCTGGCGTTTGTAGCAATAGCTTGCTTCTATCTTTGATGTCACCACCAATATGGTAAGGCAAACCACAATTGGCGAACGATACGAACTCGCCTCGTTCAAACATGATGATTTCAGCATCTTCACTAAGACGACGAGCACGCGCTGCAGCTGATCCGCCACCCGCTACACCACCGATAATTAAAATTTTTGACATGACTCTCTCCCGTTACAACCGATTGCTGAACTGAAATAACTGTAATGGCAACTTAGTGTTTTGCGACGATGTCGTCTGCCATACTTTTTATTCATCGTTCTATATAGTCCACATATTGAATAAAACACATTATCCATAAGTTTTTTCTAATGCACAACTAGTTAAACAAAATTTCATAAGATTAGATTTTATTAATATACCCGCTCTTGTATACTGCTCTAAAACCTTGCTTTAACAATGGCTTGTGTGAAATTAATGCTGCGTGATAGCGTTAATTGTTACCACGCTGACAATTAGGTGTTACAGCCGTTAAATTATATTGGAGTGTTGAATGACAGAATTCACCCCTTGGAGTGCCTTATTTGGCGGAATGCTATTAGGCCTTTCGGTAACCATGCTCATGCTATTGAGTGGCAAAACAGCCGGGATCAGTGGCATTTTAGGCGGCATTTTTGGCGCTAACAACAAAGACAGAGCATGGCGAGTGGCTTTTGTTATCGCCATGGCTGCCAGTTTATTGTTTGACCCTTTAATGGGCCTTCACACTGCCGCTTTACCTGACTATTCATTAACTTGGTTATTGGTTGGCGGGTTAGCTGTCGGTATTGGTACCCAACTCGCTAATGGCTGCACTAGCGGCCATGGTATTTGCGGCATAGGTCGCCTATCAATGCGCTCAATGATTGCCACTGTGATATTTATGTTAAGTGCGGCGTTAGTGGTGTGGTTGTCTGGAGGTGTGCATGTTTAAGGTCTTAGTAGGGTTAATCACCGGGCTGTTATTTGGCTTAGGTATGAATATTTCGCAAATGGTAAACCCTTACAAGGTGCTTAATTTTTTGGATGTCACCGGCAATTGGGATGGCAGCTTAGCGTTTGTTATTGGTGGCGCACTATTGGTATTTTTGCCAAGTTATCATTTTTTAATCAAACCCCGTACTCATGCCGTTAATGGCGATGAAATGCCAACGACGCCACAGGGGCTTACACCTAAGTTAATTATTGGCTCAGTTATTTTTGGTCTTGGCTGGGGAATGGTAGGCATTTGCCCAGGACCTGCGGTGGCAAGTTTGTTACGCGGTGAGTCGGCGATTTACTGGTTCATGGCCAGTATGCTGCTTGGCTACTACGGGAGTAAAAAGATCTCTTGGCCAATGAAAAGCTAGTCCCCTTAAGAAACGCAGTAGGACCTTGCGCGATTAAGCTCAAGTGAGCGCTTAGCATTTTGCAGCACCAAAATATCTATCCCTTTTTGAAAAATGCCAGCGATATAATCGCTGGCATTTTTTTTATCGCTTAAAGCTAACTGACTGAAGCATCTGGCAGCTTTTTCATATAAGCCATAACCACTAACCCTAGCCCCAATAGCACAAATGGCACGCTAAGCATTTGCCCTACGCTCATACTCCAATCTTGGGCAAAGTCAGCCTGTCTTACTTTTACAAATTCAATTAAATAACGTGAGCCATAAACCAACGCTAGAAATAGCCCTAATAATGCCCCTTGTTTTTGTTTCATCTCAGTAAAGCGATATAGCAGCCACATTAGAATAAATAGCCCTAAATAGGTGATTGCTTCATATAATTGCGCCGGATGACGTGGCAGCATATCAATACGCTGAAAAATTATTCCCCAAGGCTTATCTGTTGGCACCCCGACAATTTCTGAATTGGTAAAATTAGCCATACGGACGAAAAAGCAGAAAATCCCCGTAGCAATGGCAATGCGATCCATCAAGAATAAAAACGGTAACTGCACCTTGCGTTTATAAAGGTACATGGCTAATAACACGCCGACCGTGCCGCCGTGACTGGCAAGCCCGCCTTTCCAAATGGCAAATATTTTTAAGGGGTTGGCAAAGTAATAGCCTGGCTCATAAAATAACACGTGCCCTAATCGCGCCCCCACAACAATGCCAACCACGCAATATATGACTAAATCATCTAATGACTCAACATCAAGCTCTTCAAGCACATAAATACGCCTCATAACCAAAAAACCACTGATAATGGCGGTGGCAAACAACACGCCATACCAATGTATTTTTAGCCCCATAAACGACAACATAACAGGGTCTAAATTCCAAACTATATGCTCCAAAATCGATGCTCCATATCGGATTGAACAATAAACATGCTAACAAGAGTATTACGTGCTTCTAGGTGGTAATTCAAGCAGTTATTATTCATGGCTTTGAGTTAGCAGCAAAATCATCCTTATCCCAAGTAAAGTTATTTTCCGTTACTGCTGTCATTTATCACCAAAAACCAACGATACTGCCGACTCAGAGATGCTAGCCCTTGTCCGTTAAGCTATGATGGTATATTGGGTGTATTGATCCTCGTCAGTCAAAGCCGCTTAACAACTAGGAGCTATCGTTATGAGTATTACCACCATTGATGCCCAAACAGCCTTGATCGTAATCGATTTACAACAAGGTCTGGTGACCTTAGATACTTGCCACCCCATCCAAGAAGTCATCGAGAATAGTTGTAAGTTAGTGTCGTTATTTCGCTATGCCAGTTTGCCCATTGTATTAGTTAATGTTGATGGCATCGCTCCTGGGCGCACCGAACAAGTCAGAGTGCAGCAACAAAAACCAGAAAATTGGAGCCACTTGATTGATGAGTTACAACCTCAGCAAGAGGATTTACAGTTAACCAAAAACACTTGGGGCGCTTTTACTTCAACTGAGCTGCATAAATACTTAGCATCATTAAAAGTCACTCAAGTGGTCATTAGTGGCATAGCCACCAGCATGGGAGTAGAGTCAACCGCAAGGCAAGCATTTGAGCTGGGCTACAATGTCACCATCGCTACAGATGCCATTACTGATTTTAATATGGATGTTCATAACAATAGCGTTAACTCTATATTCCCAAAGCTGGCTGAAACCGGTACCACTGCAGATATTGTCGCTAGAGTTTCTACTGACCACGCCTAGTCTTAACTGACCACGTATAGTCTTAACTGACAACGAGTAAGCACTAGGTTAATAATACAGTCCCATCGTTTTAACCGCTTTCAGCCCCCTAAATCCATAGGTGATTGCAGCGATTGACTGCACCGCTTAACTAACGACCTATCAAAATGGTGCCATCTAGGCGGTTCAATCAAGACAGTTCAATAAAACTACTGCTTTGTTCCACCCTTTCTGCACCAGTTCTGCACTTTAATTGATTACCCTAACCTGACAATAACCTTGTATTCCGTTCATTTACCAAAAAATAGCGTCATTATCAGGAGTTTCTTATGCTCAACATTGCTTGCTTTTCATCGACTCGATTAACCGGGATCCCCTTACAGTTTTTATTACTCGCAAGCCTTAGCTGTGGTTTATTACTTTCAGGTTGCAGCGGTAACGACGAAACCACAGAGCCCGAAGACACCACACCTGAAACTGGCATTATCATTCCAGAAGAGGATTACAGTGACACAGATTTTGAGACCATTGATTGGACTGATGAGACTCACAGTAAAAATGTCGATCCTAATTTTGAAGAAGTATTCAGTGATACTGAAGTCAAACGCTTAGATTTTGTGGTTACCGAAGACCGCTGGAATAGCATGCTCGATGATATGACGAACACCTACGGCAGTTTTGGCACATCTTCAGGTTCTAATAGTCTTCTAGATAGCGATGAAAACCCAATAATGGTGCCTGCGGATATCTATTATGAAGGCAAGCAATGGTATCGCGTTGGGATCCGCTTTAAAGGTAACTCGTCGTTGCAATCAAGCTGGCAGAACGGCGTGCTTAAGTTGTCGTTTAAGTTAGATTTTGATGAATTTGAAGATGATTACCCCCAAATCGATAACCAACGCTTTTATGGTTTCAAAAAGTTAAGCCTGAAAAATAACTATGATGATGAGTCACTTTTACGTGAAAAAGTCGCTGCTGATGTCTTTAAAGATGCGGGCCTTGCAGTATCACATACCGCTTTTTACACCTTGTATGTTGATCATGGTGACGGCCCTGAATATTTTGGCTTATATACGCTGGTTGAAGAAGTCGACGATACTGTGATTGATAGCCAGTTTGCTAGCGATGATGGCAACCTATATAAACCAGAAGATGATGGTGCCATGTTTATTGAAGGCACATTTAGCCAAGACAACTTTGAGAAGAAAACCAATGAAGATGATGAGGATTGGTCAGATATCCTCGCATTATTTGACGCCTTACATGACGATACTGCCAGCACTGACCCACAAACCTGGCGCGCAAACCTTGAAGCGGTATTTGATGTGGATGTGTTCCTTAAGTATTTAGCCGTAAACGGGGTGATTCAAAACTGGGACACCTATGGCCTAATGCCGCATAATTTTTACTTATACAACGACCCAGATACCGCAAAACTCACCTGGATCCCATGGGACAATAATGAAGCCTTACAAGATGGCAAAATGGGCGGCGCTCTAGCGTTAGATTTTGCCGATATTAATTCAAACAGCTGGCCACTGATTGCTAAAATTTATGCCGATGACACTTATCGCGATACCTATAACCAATATTTACTCACTGTAATTAATGATGCCTATGAAACGAATAAAATGCAGGCGATCTACAACAGTTACTCAGCATTAATTGAGCCCTATGCCACCACTGAATTGTCAGGTTATTCATTCTTAGAAAGCTCAAGTGACTTCTATCGCGCTATTGATGAGTTAATCGAACATGCAGAAAATCGCACTGAGGCCGTGGTTGATTATCTTGATAAGCAATAGTGATTTCTGAAGCTTTAAATTGTTAATCTATTTATTGCAAAATTCGGTCTAAGCAACAAATTAGGGAATGACAAAAGACCTGAGGAAAGCAATTCCCCCTTTTGGCTGCTTAGCTGTTTTATCTCACTTGGTCATTTTGCCCTTGTAATAATAAGACACGGTGAAACAGATTAATTTTAAAGTTAACATATTGAAATGCTAATATTTAAATCTTAACAATAGATCATAAATACTTGACCGCTATCAATTTATCCATAATGCAGCTCAGGCAAAATGTAGCCACTTTTATATCCTCTAATGGTTACCATGCGTATAAATCAACCTATTATAAATAGTGAGCGAGCACTCACCAATAACTGCATTCTGTTATCGACCACCGACCTTAAAGGAAACATTAAATACGCCAATCAAGAGTTCATCAACATCTCAGAATTTAGCGCAGATGAATTACATGGGCAGCCCCATAATATTGTTCGCCATCCAGATATGCCGCCCCAAGCATTCGAGTCTATGTGGCAATGTATTAACTCCGGAAAACCTTGGGTTGGTATCGTCAAAAACCGTACTAAAAGCGGTAAATACTACTGGGTTAATGCCTATATCTCGCCAGTATATGAAAATGGTGAAATACATGAATTTCAGTCGATTCGTCGTAAAGCAACCAAAGCCCAAATTGCGACTGCAGAAAAGGTTTATCAGCAACTCAATGATGGCATAGCGCCAAAAGAACTCGCTAGTCCCATCATGAGTTTTGTCGGCAAGCTAAGTTTATGGGCAATGTTTATCTTGTTAATCAGCACAATTGCCACCAGCATGATTTCAACTCCAGCCCTTAGCATTGCGGCCGCGACAATCTGCACTATTGTCGCAGCACTAGGCATAAACTACCTTTGCCAACCCTTGAAAGCGTTAATGGTTAAAGCCACTACCATCATTGACGACCCCATTGCCTGCGGCATTTTAACCGGTAGCCAAACTGACATAAGCAAAATCGATTTAGCATTAAATTACTTAATCACTGAAACCGGTGGCGTCGTTGGCCGCATGGCTGATTCAGCCACATCAATTAGTGAACAAAGTGAGCAACTTAATCAGACTATTATTGATACGCGTGAGCGTGCTCAAAGCCAATGCCAGCAAACTACTCAGGTCGCCACAGCCATGGAGGAAATGACCACCAGCTTTACTGAAGTCAGTGATAACACCAATAACACAGCTCAAGAAATTACCCGTAGTCATAACGCTTCCACATTAGGTCAGGAACGTATGGTGAATGTAGTTGCTGCCATTAGTAAGTTAAGACAAGAAGTGACCCATTTCTCAACCATTGTTGAATCAATTGAACATGACAGCCATGCTATTTCAGCAGTACTTAGTGAGATAAAAGGCATTGCTGAGCAAACTAATTTGTTGGCGCTTAACGCCGCCATTGAAGCCGCCCGAGCGGGGGAATCTGGTCGAGGTTTTGCCGTAGTGGCTGATGAGGTGCGTCAATTGTCGATGCGAACCACTGAGTCCACCACTCAAATTGGTAGCATTGTGAGCAATTTTCAGCAAAGTACCCAAAGCGCAGCTAAAGCTATGGATGCAGGTCAGGCACAAGCGGATCTTTCAGTGAAATTAGCAGAGGATGCCGATAGCGCTTTTGATCAGTTACGCGCCTCGTTAGATAATATTCAGGCGATGGCAGAAATGAATGCCACCGCCATGAGCCAACAAGCCTCGGTAGCCGAAGATATCAGTCAATCCATCGTGGTGATTAATGAGTTATCCAATACCAGCTTAGCGCAAACAGACCAAGCTAAAATCAAATGTGAGCAAATGACTCGTTTATCCAATAAAACGGCCAACTTGTCGAAGCAGTTTTGGCAACAAAGCGTTCAAAGGGAGCATTAATTCCCATAGAGCAAAGTCGCTATTTAAAAAGCACGATGTGAAAAAGTCGCTAGAATTAACACTAAAGGGTCGAGTTTTCGCCCCTTTTTTCATTTAAGGTTTACATATGTTTAAGTCGGCGCGTCCCCATATCCAAATGCTATTTTTCACCTTCATCATTGCGATGACTTTTCCTGTAGGCAAGCAATTAATGCTTGAGGTTCCACCAATGATTGCCACTTGGCTTAGATACGTTATTGCTGCCTCATTATTTGTGGTCCTATTAATTGTTACTCGGCGCTTTAATTTACCTAGCGCTAAAAGCCTATTGCGTTATGCCTTAGTATCCTTGCCCGCACTGGGTTATTTTTCTGCCATGTTTAGTGCCTTAACTAAAACCTCGGCCTTTGCCACCAGTGCACTCTCCACTGCGCTGCCGTTAATTACGGCTGTATTAACCATGCTAATTTATAGAAAGGTGGGTAAGTTAAGCCATTGGTTAGCACTTATTGTCGGCTTTAGTGCGTCACTTTTTTTAGTCCTGCAGCAATCGAATGCTAACTTGGATTTTGAATGGAACACAGGTTACAGTCTGTTTATGCTGGGCTGCATTGCTATGGCAGCTAATCCTCTGGTCATAAAAGCCTGCTATCGACAAGAGAACTTTATGGTATTTACTGGCTGGAGCCTAATCGCTGCCGCGATTATATTATCGGTTTGTTTAACCCCACAGATAATCGACTTCAACTGGCAACAGGTCTCTGGCAATGCTTGGTTGGCGTGCTTATACCTTGCTGTTTTTGCCACTGCGATTAGCTTTTTCCTGTTTCAAAAAGCCAGTGTAAAATTAGCACCGCAACAAGTTTCAGCTTATATTTTTCTAATCCCGGTGTTTGTATTAATGACAGGTGGCAATATCGATGTTAACTGGATTTATACAACCATTGCCATGCTACTGCTTAGTGCGGCAATGTATTTACTGATGCGAAAGCAATAAGGCATCTTTATAGCGCTATTCGCGTTAAGTGTTGGCCTTAGGTCGTAGCACATTCCAACGTAGCTGTTTTTAGGTTTGTAAAAATGCCTGTGTTGTATTTCTGTGTCGCCATACTTTGTTGATAGCCGTTGTCTTGCAACAGCAGCACTTAGTTTGTGGAGTGGAGTCAGTAGTGTCATAGCTAATTTGGCCACCTAGTTAGAGATGATATCATCACCTCATAAGTTAACAGGTGACACTATGAGCAACGTACAAGAAGACTTTTTCGCGCAGGGTTCAAACTTGAATCTTCTCAATTTAGTGCTAGCTCAAAATTACTCAATTGTTGAAGCTGCTCAAACCATGAGTGTAGGCAAGCCAACCATGGATAAATGGATTCGTCAATTTAGAGAGGTTCGACATTAACACAAGTAGGCACACACCACACATAAAACTCACAACCACAACAATGGCTTAACCAATATTAAATGTCATTCATGTACTTGCCTTACATGTTTAAGCAGCGCTATTCTTACTGCCTAAGGTTATGGTTTTTTTGATGCCCCTCAATTTTAAACGTCGCACCAATCCTGAAAGTTAGCCAACGCTATATTCAGTTACCAGATCTACTTATTTTAATGTAACGGAGTTAGCCAATGAGAAATTTACAACTATTCAGCACCGCATCTGTCGATCACTTACTATGGTCAACCAAAGTTCAAGTTGCACATATGGACTCACCTGCATTAGATATTTTTACTGACTTTGATGTTGCCCGTCCAATCGTAGTTGATGCGTCAACCACTGCGGTAGGCACAGGTAAAATCATGGAAAAAACCCATGCTTATATGCGACTTGTTATTGATAAGGATGATAAATTCCTTGGTGTGGTTACCATGCAAGAGCTCTCACATCATAATTTATTAATGACAGCGAAAAAGCTAGAACACAACATTGATGAAGTGCTAGTGACTGATGTCATGGTAAAAAGAGAAGATCTTCAAGCGTTTGACTATGATCAAATTGCCACTGCAAAAGTCAGCGATGTGGTACGTATTTTAAAAGAAAACAGCTTGCACCATATGTTAGTGATTGATCACGAACTTCATCATATTCGCGGTATTATTGCAGCTAGTGACTTAGCAAGAAAACTAAGTGTGCCAATTGAAATTCATCAACGCCCTTCATTTAGTCAGATTTTTAACACTGCCTGCTAGAGAAATCTGCGGTGAATTAACTCTGAGAATGATACAAATTCAATCTATAAGCCTTACTCTACAGGCTTATAGATTTAACATTCTAGATCCATATATTCAGATAAACCCAAATTGTACTTATACCATCGCCCAAACCGTATCCAGTCAACCTAGTGAACTACCCCCGCAACTTTCGCTTCGCTCGGCTCACGGGGATCTCGACAGATATTGATAAAGACACCATAATTAAGCCACTTCAAGTGTAAATTCAATGCAGCAATTTTTGCCCTGCTCTTTGGCGCGATAAAGCGCACTATCCGCTTTTTCAATAAACTCTCTGGCCGTTGTATCAGCATCTGGCGTCATGGTAACAAAACCCACACTCAGTGTGACCAACGATTCCGCCCCTTGAAAGTGAGGAATAGTTAATTCATAGACACCTTTGCGAATATCTTCTGCCAGTGCAGCCGTATCTACATTTTCGCCATAACAAATAATGGCAAACTCTTCGCCACCATAGCGGCACACCACATCTGTCGAACGGCTGCATACTCGGGCAATACACTGAGCCACTTTTATTAAGCATTGATCGCCCTGATAATGACCCAAACTATCGTTGTAAGCTTTAAAGTAATCAATATCACACATGATTAAAGAGACATTTTTCTGTTCTCTTTTGGCTAAGTTAATAACAAAATCTAATTGAGAATCAAATTCTCGGCGGTTATTAAGCCCAGTTAAGCTATCAATTTTCAATAATTGAAACAGCTCAGCACTGGTGCGTTCACATTCAATCACTCCAAATAATATGATTGCGTTGCCCTTATCATCACGCAGAACCGCCCTTGCCTTACTGGTAAAATAAAGTACTTCATCAACGCGACTGTCGTAGTAAGGAAAACGATTATTAAACTCTTCGATGACACCGTTTGTTAATTTAAGATAATCATCGCGGATCTTGTTGGCTTTTTGGGAGTCTTTGATAGCAATATTTTTATTGTAATCTCCAGCAATGGGACAGGTTTTTTTAACGCTGTGATGGCTTAATTGTTTATCCAAAGCAAACATGTCACACATACTATCGTTGCAATAATAGGTATTACTGTCTTCAGATAAATCGATTAACCACCATGAGACACCAGAGAAATTGAACAAGTTTTGATATAAATTATAATAGTTTTCTATACAGGAATTAGGAAATGTCATATTTAATTAGCCGCTCATTTATAGCTAATTTATTAGCCTGATAACAGACTAACTTTCCTTTTAGCAGGATTTAAGATAAAGGTCTTTCGCTAAAAGTATAGACCTTAAAATCAAAATTTCCTCTTTAAGCGTTCGCGGCTAAGCATCAGATTACCATCTTGAACAAAACTATTTAGCCAACCATTGCTGGGTTAACTGCGGAACATTATTAAGCATGTAGTTTTCAAGTGAGCGGCTATCGCTGTAGTCTATTGCGCGCCATAATTTTACGCTAAAGCAGTCACCCACATTAACCACGCCGACGCCTTTAGGCGTACCGGTCATCACAATATCACCGTCTTCTAAACTGATAAATTCAGTTAACGATTGCTTAATGGCAGATGTGCTATACATCATTAAGTCGCTGTGACCCACTTGGATAACTTTTTCGTTGATTGATAATTGAAAAGCCCACTTTTCGCAGGCTGATTTACCTAATGAATCAAGGGGAATAAAGTCACTGAATAGCGCCGAGCCGTTAAAGGCTTTTGCCCGTTCCCAAGGTAGTTGCTGGGTTTTGAGGCTAGATTGCAGTGCTCGTTTGGTTAAATCTAACCCCACACCTACAGCTGAAAATTGGTTATTTTTCATGACAAAACATAACTCAGTTTCGTAATGAATAGGCTCTTGTTGAAAGGCTATAAGCTCTGTTGAGATGGCCGAATTGGGTTTTAAAAATACCACCATATCTGCAGGCATCTCATTGCCCAGCTCTTGGATATGATCGACATAATTACGACCAATACAGACGATTTTAGAAGGCGTCATCTTTACAGGGCTTGTATTAGAAATAGCAGCTAAAGCCGAAGACGATGAGCTAACGGTTGGGTTGATGATTGATACGGAATGTAAAGCCACGATAAGTCCTTATTTTATGACTCAGTTTTGTGAATAAAAACCAATTTAAATTAAGCGCCAAGCAAGTATGATGCGGATGAATCTACCAAAAATCTTCCTGATAATGCCCTTCTGCCCAGCAGCATTCTAAATTGCATATTGTCACGAGCAGTCAATGTCAGCTCAATATCAAAATGATGCTCACCAATGATAATCGGCGTTTTTATCACATAACGGCTGGTTATATGTCCGCCAGAATCTTTGACATTACGACGATCAAACACCGCAAACTCACACACAACTTCACGCAGCGACTTTTGCTGAGGATGAAACCACACTTTAATCCAATCTTGGTCATTTTTTATAAAGGGTTCAATTTTAAAAGCATGTAAGCATGATGTTTTGGCGCCGGTATCAATTTTCATATTGACCCGTTCATTAGCAATTTCTGGAAATGTGGCCCATTCACACCAACCAAGCACTTGTAACGATGTCGTCATGGTAAACCTTTAACGTTTTCTGTTTAATCCCAAGGCTAGACTATCAATACTGCATTAATTAGCCTTTGACAGTGCATAGCGCTAGCTTAATATAAGCCTTTCTGATACTTAACCCTAGCTGTTAATAGATTGAATTTAACCTTAATCTATATGATTGAACAAGTATTTGAACTAATGGTTATCATATGCCGTTATGAGACAATGAATGATTAAGACTAATAAGGCAGCCAATGTATTCTCAACAAAGCTTTAATTTTTTAAGTCAGTTAGCTGATAACAACAACCGAGAATGGTTTAAGCAACATCAGCAAACCTATGAAGATTTGGTGCGCACCCCAACCCTTAAGTTTATCGAAGCCATGCAAGGGCCCATCCTCAGCTTATCGCCAAGGCTGACTGCAGTACCTAAAAAAGTCGGTGGCAGTATGATGCGCCCTCAACGAGACAGTCGATTCAGTAAAGATAAAAGCCCTTATAAGCTTAACGTCGGTATTCAGTTTCGGCATTTTCAAGCAAAAGATGTCCATGCCCCGGGCATATATTTACACCTTGCCAATGATGGTTGTTTTTTAGCGGCAGGAATATGGCATCCTGAATCAAAAGCCCTCAATGCCATTCGTCATTGTATTGATGAAAACCCTAACGGTTATAAAAAGGCTTCGGTACAATTAGCCGCAGCTGGGTTTGAGTTATCTGGGGACCGTTTAATAAGACCACCGCGTGGATTTGATAAAGATCATCCATTCATTGAAGAATTAAAGCGCAAAGATTTTATTGCCATCAAACCTGTCACCATTGAGCAAGTCTGCGCTGATAATTTTGTTGAGTTCTGCGCTGAAGAGTTCAAGCATACCATCGGTTTAATGAGCTATTTATGCTTTGCCTTAGACTTAGATTTTTAGTGATAATGACTTATATCATCGTGATAAAACGGCCGTGGATAGAGTTTGCTTTAAACAGATAAACATTCGCCGCTAAACGAGACTAACCAAGACACTGAAAACCGTGTCGGTGAATTAGCGGACGACTATCCAAATTTCAACTAGTATAAAACTAGAGACTAACATCACCAGCAGGCATTTAATATGACAGCATTCTCGCGCCTATATTCTGCCATTAACCCAAAAGAACTCAGCAAAGAAACGATGATAGTGCTGATGGCGCTGTATTTTGCGCTGGTGATTAACTTTGGGCTTATCCAACGTATTTTTCAATTATCAGCTGATAGCCATTTAGTGTTCTCTCTTACGCCGGCGCTCGTACTCTTGGGCATTTTTATCATTGTTTTTTGCTTATTTTCGTCTCGGTTTATCTTTAAACCCTTACTGACAATCTTACTGCTCACCTCTGCAGCAGCCATGTATGGCACCATGAAATACCAGGTATATTTTGATTACGCCATGATTGAAAATATCTTTGAAACCAATACTGGCGAAGCCCTGTCCTATATCAGCACCACGTCTATTTTATATATCGTGGTGTTTGGACTAATTCCAACCATATGGTTGTGGCGAGTGCGCCTAACGCCATCACAAAGCGTAGTTAAATCCTTAATGAGACGCTCAACATTAGTGGTTGTAGGCTTAGGTTTAATAGGAGTCGTGCTGCTAGGCTTTTATAAGGACTATGTGTCCATGGGGCGAAATAATACTTACCTTAAAAAAATGATCATACCAGCCCATGCTTTCAATACGGTAAAATATCTTTATAAAAACAACTTTGTCACCCCCTTGCCTTATACCGTTAGAGGCCAAGATGCACGCTTAATCGATATCAACCCAACTAAGCCAACTTTATTTGTACTGGTCGTCGGCGAAACAGCCCGCGCTCAAAATATGGCTTATTACGGTTATCATCGAAACACCAATCCTTACACTGAAAATTTAGACTTCATTATTGTTAATAACGTCAGCTCATGTGGCACCGCGACCGCGCATTCATTACCTTGCATGTTTTCCGACCTCACTCACGATAATTATAACCGTGAAAAAGCACTGGCCAGTGACAACCTACTAGACATTATTCATACAGCAGGCGCAGAAGTGGTGTGGCTTGACAATGATGGCGGTGATAAACATCTGGCAGCCCATGTGATTGAGTTTAATATTCCGACTGACTCAAGTGATGACTTGTGTGACGGTAGTAGCTGTTATGATCAAGTTCTGGTGCGCGAGTTCGCTTCACATATCGAGCAGAGATTAGAAAACAAGCAGCAAACCTTAACCAATCAATTATTGATATTGCACACGATAGGGAGCCATGGGCCTACCTATTTCAAGCGTTACCCTAAAGATAAGCAGCATTTTAGCCCCGCCTGCGAGCGCAGCGATCTTGAAAATTGCAGTGATGAAGAAATCATCAATGTCTATGACAATACCTTAGTTTATACCGATTATATTTTGTCAGAAATCGTAAAACTATTAGAGCTATATGCCAGCGATTATGAAGTGGCAATGATGTATATCTCTGATCATGGTGAATCACTAGGTGAAAGCGGCATGTATCTTCATGGCACCCCTTATGCCTTTGCGCCAGCAGAGCAAACCCATGTGCCTTGGTATCTATGGTTACCAGAAAGCTACACCCAGTCAAAGCAACTCGACCGTCAATGTATCATCACGCAAGTGAGTCAGGGGACACATTCCCATGACAATTTGTTTAATACGCTTATCGGCTTGTATGGCGTCGATACCCATTTACTCGATACTTCGCTTGATCTTAGCCATTCTTGCAAGCAAACAACTGAGCTTTTGGGGACAAAATAGCATTTAGTGATAGCGATTTAATCTCTGCTATCACTCGTCGCCCTCAAACTAGTCGCAATAAATATGGCCTAAATTAGCCGCCGAATTAGATTTTTAATCAACTTCATCTATATTTATCTAATAAATAAAATGATTAACTATCAGCCCGTTAATTACGTACTCACCGACAATGTTAAAGGCTCACGGATGATAAAAATGCGCTTTTCCCGAGCTTCGACTCGATACTATTTCACCGCCCTTTTGGCCTTTTCACTATTACTGACGCAATCTTTTGCCCATAGCGCGCCAAAGAATATCAAATCCATCGTTAATCGCGCTGAGTCCCCAAAGGAAGGCACAGAAGAGCTGATACTCCCCTACGCTTTCAGCACTGACTCAATGGGATTAAACTTAGGCATTGGCACTATGGTCAGTGGTTATGGACAAGAACAAATGACGATTGGCGCTACTGTCTATGGTGGCGATGTCAGTTACGGTGTTGGCGCAGGAATTTGGAACTTTAAAATACCACGAACCGAACGCTTCTTTTTAAGTGCCGTTGGCTTTGTCGGTTATTATCCACAGAAAAAAGCCTACGCAGGGGGCACCTTAAATTATACCCCTGCAGGCACACCTATCCCTGGTAGTAATGACTCATCAAATGAACAGTTTTTACAAGCTGATGGCTCGTCAAACTGGTGGAATATACAGCTTGAATACACTCTGCCTATTGGCGCAACACGTGATAAAGGCCAAGTACACTATGAACTAACCCGCGGCTTGCTGAGCTCAAAACCCTCTGGCGGTGACAGCTGGAATCCGCTTGAGTCTGGAGCCACAGTGGCGACACTGAAACAATTTAACCGCTTTGAAACCTTTGAATTTGAAGACGGAGAATTAGATGGCGCCGTTCATGCGATGAGTTTAGGACTGCTTTATGATAATACCGACTTTTCACGAAACCCCAGTTACGGCAGTAAGCAGTTTGTCGCCATTTCCCATGATGCGGCTTGGCTAGATTCTGATAATCAGTGGACATTTATCGAATTTGAAGCCAGTAAATACTTCTCTTTTGGCGCCTCCGACTGGGCATCCCAGCGTATATTAGCGTTAAATTTTTGGACAGGTTACTCGCCCTCATGGAAGCTTGAGTATAACGACGAAGGAGGCAGGCGGATCACCAATGATGCCCCTTACAGCGAAGGCGCAACACTTGGTGGTTTTTATCGAATGCGCGGTTATGACAACAGCCGTTTTCACGATAAAGCCTCCATATATGGCACTGCTGAATATCGCTACACCTTTAAAAACAATCCCATTGAAGATGTAAACTGGCTTAAGTTTTTACGCCTAGATTGGTTTCAATTAGTGGGCTTTGTTGAAGCAGGCCGCGTTGGCGAAGCTTATACTGCCAATGAATTATTAACTGATTTAAAGTTTGATTATGGCGTGTCACTTAGGGCATTAACTGCAGGGATTATCATAAGATTTGACCTTGCCCAATCAGATGAAGCGACCAATGCTTGGGTGATGGTAGACCATCCGTTTTAAAAGAGCGCTTTACTAAATTGTCTTTTATCCACAAGAATGGAAGGCGACTAATCTAAGGATTAGTCGCATTTGAGGTCACATCCCTTGATTTAACCGCTGTTGACCTTGCAACCGCGGATTTAACAACAGTAGCAGTCATGGTAAACTGCAGCACAATTATCCCCATTGCGCTGCAAAGCCAACCTGAGTGAGTCATGGAACCAGTTAATCAACCCCATCTTCAAGCTAATACTCCCGCAGAAAAAAGAGCACTGAGCTACTCTGCCACCATCAAAAAGTTATTCGATGAAGTATTAGACACTAAAATGCCTGCTGATAGGATTGTGGCGAACTACTTCCGTGAGCACAAAAAACATGGCTCAAAAGATCGCCGCGTGATTCGTGAAACCTTATTTGGGCTATTTCGTTGGTGGGGTTGGCTAAAAAAGCTTGGTTCTCAGCATGAGCAACAAACTTGGTATCAAATGCTCAGCACTTGTGCCTTACTTGAGCATCATCAATGGCGTCAGTTTGCTGATGCGTGGCAACACTTTGGCGGCTTTAGCCCTGAAAAAATCAGCTTGATAAATCACACCATTGACGCTAATGATGTTGCTAACTCATCTAATCCGCAATCAAGTACAAACTTTGATGTTAGCCATAAAAATAGCCTTATGGGCCAGTTATTCACGACCATTGAATTTGCTGAAACCCAACTATTACCCGATTGGTTTTGGGCGCTATGCACCATTGATGATCAGCAAAACAAACTAAAATTGATTGAAGCCATGAGTAGCCGTCCTCCCATTTGGGCAAGAGCGCAGCGCATTAATACAGCATCCGCAGTCACCACATTACAAGCAGCTGGTATTGATGCCCTAGCCAATGAATACTTTACTGATGCATTAAGCCTTGGCAGTAAAAGCATTAACCTCAATGACGTTGATTTATACAAACAGGGCAAACTTGAAATTCAAGATTTAGCCTCACAAGTTATCGGTAATGTTTGTCAGCCTAAAGCAAACGAGCAATGGTGGGATACCTGTAGTGGCGCCGGTGGTAAGACATTACAACTGCGCTCATTGATGCTGCAAAATGCCGCCTCAAACAACAATACAACAGGTAGCATCACCGCATCAGATATCCGCTCAAAAGCCCTAGAAGAGCTTAATAAGCGCGCTAAACGGGCAAACTTTGACAGCATTACTGTGGCGCGCTGGAAAAGCGATGCTTTACCGGTAGCTAAAGCCCATTTTGATGGCGTACTGGTTGATGCCCCATGTAGTTGCACTGGCACATGGCGCAGAAACCCAGATATGCGCTGGATAGATGAGCCAAGCTGTATCGAAGATAAGCCAGCACTGCAGTTAGATATCCTAACCCGCAGTGCTCAAGCGGTTAAACCAGGCGGCAAACTCGTCTACGCAACCTGCTCGTTATCGTCGCTTGAAAACGAGCAAGTGGTGCAGCAATTCTTACAACACAATAGTGACTTTGAGTTGATCACCAGCGTACATCCATTTACCCAAGCTAAGCATGAGCATATTACTGTATGGCCCTTTGAAGCCAATAGTGACGGCATGTATGTGGCGAGAATGATAAGAAAGTAATTAGTGGATATATTGGTATGCCAATTAAAAAGGCCTTCACAAACATTTGTGAAGGCCTTTTTATTTATTCAATGGCAGCACTCAATAGCAGTACTGTATGCCCGTATTAAAGTTTGATAAAAAATATGGTTATCATGAACGGTTACAACTCAATAGTTTAATAATTTTCTGAGGGCGGATATCGTTTTCTTATAATAAAGTTTGTTACTTTAGCGTGCCGCACTTGTTCAAGCTCTCTGAATAGCAGGAATAATTTTTAGGCACACTTTGCATCCTTTATATTAATGCTTTTTGAGCCGCTTCATTATCCTTTACTCTAGCCATAAGCACCATAGGATCAAATGTGGATTCTTTGAAGCCAAATCTTGTGTAAAAACCTTTGGCTGAGAAGTGCTTTCTACCATGCTTAAAACCAAGCCTTACGATAAGTAACCGTTATCTGTTAAATAGCTAATCACTTGTAAAGCACATTGCTCAATATCTTGCTCTGCGGTCTTCACATGAATTTCAGCATTCGTCGGCGCATCATAAGCTGAGTTAATGCCGGTGAAGTGTTTAATCTCGCCCGCTCTGGCTTTTTTATATAACCCTTTAGGGTCGCGTTGTTCGCAAATCGCTAACGGGGTATCAATAAAGATTTCGATGAATTCATCTGCTGCCAACAGGCTTCGCACCATGTCGCGATCAGCTAAAAAAGGCGAAATAAAAGCAGTAGACACAATCAGCCCCGCATCGACAAATAGCTTGGATACTTCACCAACCCTACGAATATTTTCAACTCTATCAGTATCAGTAAAGCTTAAGTCACCATTTAGGCCATGGCGAACGTTATCACCATCGAGCACATAGGTTTTACAGTTTAGATCATGAAGCATTTTATCAACTGCATTGGCAATTGTAGATTTACCAGAGCCACTTAACCCTGTGAACCATAAAACGGCAGGCTTATGACCATTTAGCTTAATGCGCTGTGCCCGAGACACACTTGCCAAGTGCCAAACAACATCTGTTGACTTGTCACCAAGCACATTAACGTCTTGGTAGGGTGTATTTGACATAATTATTCCTTGTTCACTTTTTAGTTCTGTTAATACTGACAAATATTATGTTTTTATTGTTTAAAGCTGCCCATTAAAACGGGAAAAATATTGGCACGCTGATGTTCACGATTAAGCCGTAAACAATACTGACGGGCAAACCGACTTTGACAAAGTCTTTTAGCTTATATTGCCCTGCATTAAACACCATTAAATTGGTTTGATAACCGTAAGGGCTAATAAAACTGCCACTGGCAGCAAATGCCACAGTCATCACAAAAGGTAAAACATCCACCCCAAAACCGAGCGCCAAACTATAAGCAATGGGAAACATTAGCGCTGCAGCAGCATTGTTGGTCACTAATTCAGTCATCAACCATGTGAGAATATAAACCATAATCAAGGCAATATAAGCATGCTCTTTATCGACACTCTGATTAACCACATCACCAATTAATTCGACAACGCCAGCATTAACCAATGCATGGGAAAGTAAAATGGCAGAGGCGACGATGAGCCAAATATTGACCGGTAATCGGCGCATCACTTCATTGACGTTAAGTGACTGACTAAACACCAGTAGCCCTAATAAAATCACTAAGCTTTCAAGTAAATCAATGACCCCAAATGCGGCAAGGGCTATTGAAGTTAAAAAGCCACCGACAGCTAACCATGCCCTCCAGCCGTTAAGGCGTATCTCAGTTTCGACGCCGCTAAGCACAATAAAGTTTTTGCTTAAATTACGTCGAGATTTAAAATCCTCACCGACAGATAACACTAAAAAGTCACCCGCTTGTAACTCGACTTCACCAAGTTTGCCAGAGACATTTTCGCCATCTCGGCGAATCGCCACCACGGCGGCATCAAATAGTGCTCTAAAGCCGACTTTCTTTAGTGTTTTTCTCACTAAAATACTTTCTTGCTTTACCACCACTTCAGTGAGATTTGAGCCTTTTAAATCATTTTTATGGGCAAATGTTTCAAGCCCTGAAAACTGGCCTAATTGTCCTAGTTTTGCAATATCACCACTAAAAATAAGTCGATCATCTTGTTGTAACACTTCTGTTGGCGCGACCGGGGTGATTAACCTTCCCTTTCTAACGACCTCAACTAAAAATAATGACTCTAAATGCCGTAAACCATTGGCCTCGACAGAGCGGCCAATCAGTTCTGAATTTTCAATAATTTTTGCATCAATAAAATAGCCCTTATTACCATCAAGTGTCTGTTCATTTTCTGGCAAAAACCTGACACACACAGCTAACACGGCCCCGCAACAAATCACCAGTATTAAGCCGATAGCGGTAAAAGAGAAAAAGGCTAATGAACGCCCTTCAACATCAATATACAGGCTATTTACAATCAAATTGGTTGAGGTGCCAATTAAAGTCAGCGTGCCACCGAGAATTGCCGCGTAGGATAAAGGCAATAATAATTTACTGGCAAAATGATGCGGGTTATTACGTATTGGCGACAAAAGCGTCGCCACCACCGCGGTATTGTTAAGTAGCGCAGAACAAATCGTGGTGACACCAAACAGCCGTAAAAAAGTGGCTTTATAGCCAACAACAATCACTTTTGAGGCAATAACTCTCAGCAATCGGGTTTTCTCTAACCCGAAAGAGCAAATGATTAATAGAATGAGTGTGATTAACCCAGGGTTAGCAATACTCGATAATAATTGCGCTTTAGACACCAACCCAAGTGCAACTAAGGATAATAAGGTCACACCGCACACGGCAGCAGGTCGACTTTGAAATTTTAATAAACCACAAATCGTTAGTATGAAAATACTTATTGTTAAGTATGCATCTGTAGACATAAATAGAAACCAACCTCAAGGATACAAAGTCAAAAAAAGCTGCAAGCTAATCAATCGCATTGCAGCTTTTTGATAAAGCCTAGGTGCTCATCTGTACTAGCTTAGCCTATGACTTTTGCGCCCCAATGAGGATAATGTTTTCTAACCAATGCATTAAATTCGATTTCAAATGCTGAAGGTTTGGCTTCAGTGGTTGCTGCTTTGCCTTCTAATGAATTTCTTATCATCCCCGCGCCCACGGTGACATTGGTTAGGCGATCGATAATGATAAACGCACCAGTGGTTCGATTGATATCATAAGCATCAAACTGCACAGCTTCATTGACTGCAAAGTTACAGTTACCCATTTCATTAAGTTCAAGTTGATGTGCATCAAATGTCTCTAGGGTGTTCACATCGACTTTGTGATTCACATTCTCGACATAGCCATAAACTGATTTACTGCCCATTTTAATGGCATATTCACGATCGACATGTAATGGCTCTTCAGTCATCCACACCACATCGGCCTCAAAATTGCTGCTTGATAATGGCAGTTCATGAGGGCGAACTAGCATGTCACCACGGCTAATATCAATTTCATCTTCTAAGGTGATAGTGATTGCCATGCCGATAGTGGCTTTTTCAAGCTCGCCATCAAAGGTCACTATAGATTTAACTTTACTTTCTTTACCTGAAGGCAAGGTTTTGACGGTATCACCAACGCGGATATCGCCCGATGCAACCGTGCCACAAAAACCGCGAAAATCCAGATTTGGACGATTAACGTATTGCACTTGCATACGAAATGGGTGGGTTTTATCTTTGGCAACCGTCACGGTATTTAACAGTTTCATCATGGTTGAACCCGGGTACCAAGTCATGCTGGCACTCTCGTTGACGACATTGTCGCCCTTTAATGCTGAAATCGGCACAAAGCGAATATCGTTAAACTGCAGGTTTTCAGCAAACTCACGATAGTCTTTCTTAATATTTTGATAAACGCTTTGGTCGTAATCCACCGCGTCCATTTTATTGATGGCAATGATGACGTGCTTAATACCCAACTGAGAGCAAATAAAGCTGTGACGGCGAGTTTGTACTTGCACCCCATGCCTTGCATCAATCAAAATAATCGCTAAATCAGCAGTCGAAGCGCCCGTTGCCATATTGCGGGTATATTGCTCATGACCTGGAGTATCAGCAATAATAAATTTACGTTGCTCGGTGGCAAAATAGCGATAAGCCACATCAATGGTAATACCTTGCTCACGCTCAGACTGCAGGCCATCAACCAATAAGGCTAAATCGAACGACTCATCTGTGGTATTAAAGCGTTTTGAGTCTTTTTCAATGGCCGCCATTTGATCTTCAAAAATCATTTTACTGTCATACAACAAACGACCAATAAGGGTCGATTTACCATCATCAACACTGCCACAGGTTAAAATGCGCAGCATATCTTTATTTTCATGGACGTTTAAATAAGCTTCAATATCTGAAGCGATTAAAGCGGTATTAGACATCATAAATTCCTTAAGCTAACGCGCTGCTCTGAGCGTATATTCAACTGCAGCAACACATTGGTAATGTAATGGTTCAAATAATCAGAAGTGCCAAACACTTCATAAAAATGAGGTTTTAAAAAGCTTAGAAATACCCTTCCATTTTTTTCTTTTCCATTGAACCGGATGAATCATTATCAATCACTCGCCCTTGACGCTCAGATGTTGTACAAAGCAGCATCTCTTGAATAATCTCAGGTAAGGTTTGTGCAACCGATTCAACTGCGCCAGTGAGTGGATAGCAACCTAATGTTCTAAAACGCACCATCTTATGCTCAATGACTTCGCCTTCTTCAAGCTCCATTCGGTCATCATCAACCATGATTAAGGTGCCATCACGCTCTAAAACTGGTCTTTCTGCTGCTAAATAAAGCGATGGGATTTCAATACCTTCAAGATAAATATATTGCCAGATATCTAATTCAGTCCAATTTGATAATGGGAAAACGCGAATGCTTTCGCCTTTATCCACTTTACCGTTATAAATATTCCATAACTCAGGACGTTGGTTTTTAGGGTCCCATCTGTGCTTGTTATCGCGAAAAGAATACACACGCTCTTTGGCACGGGATTTTTCTTCATCACGACGTGCACCACCAAAAGCAGCATCAAAACCATGCATATCTAATGCTTGCTTTAAGCCCTCAGTTTTCATGATATCGGTGTGTTTAGCGCTGCCATGGACAAACGGGCTACAGCCCATTTCTAAACCGCGTGGGTTTTTATGAACGATTAAGTCAAAGCCGTACTTTTCGGCCATTTGATCACGAAAAGCAATCATCTCTTTAAACTTCCAGTTGGTATCAACATGCATCAAAGGAAATGGAATTTTGCCGGGATAGAAAGCTTTACGCGCAAGGTGCAATAAAACCGAGGAGTCTTTACCTACCGAGTAGAGCATGACAGGGTTATCAAATTCTGCGGCGACTTCACGCATAATTTGAATGGATTCTGCTTCAAGTTGCTTTAAATGAGTCAATTGTGTCGACATATCTATTCCAATAAACCTTTAATAATTCATACGCTTTAAACAGACAAATGATGATCCGTCACATAGCCATGATTGTTAATCCAAAGTTGCATGCAATCATATTACCAGTATCAACTGATAGTAAAAGTTATTAATGAAGGGTTAGCTATAACAAAAAGGAATAAAAAGGATGAAAAGGTTTGTTTGGAATAATGATCTAAAAAGTAATAACTAACTCCTCCAATCATCTAAGTGGTAGAGAGTTACAACTGAAAAGCTAACTGCGAAAGGTTAGATGTTAACCAAAGACACTGGGAGGATTAGGCCGATTAATGAGTTAGCATTTGTGTAGCCGATTACTTAAGCTGAGCTTGAGCAAAATCTGTAAACCGTTATAAATACTCTTTAAACAAGTTATAAAGCATCAATATCGAGATTTCTAACCAGGGTTTTAATTGATGCTTGCCAATCGCAAGTGTCTATACCCCAAGCCATTTTTATCTGCTGACAATCGAGCACGCTGTAAGATGGCCGCTTGGCAGGCAAAGGATAGTCCTGAGTATCAATCCCCTCGAGTGTTGGAACTGTTAGTAACTTAGCTTGTACACTTGCTTCATCGACAATGGCTTTTGCTAAACCATACCAGCTGGTAGCTGTATCGCCGCAGTAATGAAAAGTACCCCAAACTGTTTTACCCTGCTGAATTTGCGCAGCGATGTTTAATATCGCTTTGGCTAAATCCCCCGCATAAGTAGGACAACCTATTTGATCGGCCACCATCGCCAGAGTCGGTTTAGTTTTGGCTAATCTCAGCACCGTTTTAGCAAAGTTATGCCCAAATTCGCTTATCAGCCAAGACGTTCGAATGATAATGTGCTGCGGCTGAATATCAGTAATCAATTGCTCGCCGCGCCACTTAGACTCGCCATAAATATTCAGCGGATTTGGCACAGCAGTTTCAGAATATGGGCTTGGACTGTTTTCAATTGCAGTTTCAATAGCAGTGTTAGAGGCGGTTGCAAAGGTTGCTTCAAGGCCACCAGCAAGCTTGGGCTCATCTACAGGCAGCGCTGAACTTGCAGCTTGAGATGGCAGCCTGCCACTTTTGCCATCAAACACATAATCGGTTGAGATATGAATAAGTGGAATAGATGCTTTTAGCGCCGCTAAGGCAAGATTCTTCGCCCCTGTGGCATTCACATCATCAGCAAGCTGCTGATGTGTTTCAGCCTGGTCCACTTGGGTGTAGGCGGCGCAATTGATGATTAAATCGGGTTTAAGCCTATCAATCATTTCCATGACCGCATTAGCGTCACTGAGCTCTAAATCTGATTTATCTGCCGTGAGAAGTTGTAGCTCATTTGGCATGCATTGAGATGACAAGTCGGTGTTAATTTTACAGTGGCTCTCTCTGTTGTTCTCTCTGTTAAGAGCTCTGCTAATAATTCTAGAATAGTTGCCATTATTCTTGGCTAAAAAGGCATTATGATCTGCAATGCAGCGCCTAATACTCAATCCTAACTGACCATTAGCGCCTGTTAATAACAGCTTCACTTTGTGATGTCCGGCTTTAAGGTTAACGCCTGCTCATTGTGCATTGCTTTTAACGCCTGAAAAGATAACCCTTGTTGATCTTTAGCAGATTGAATGACCTCCCTAATAGGCCAATTAATGGCTAAGTCAGCATCGTCCCAGCTAAGACAAGCTTCATTTTTAGGGTCATAATAATCGCTACATTTGTATTCAACATCACAACACGCTTCTAAAGCAACAAAGCCATGGGCAAAGCCTTCTGGCACCCACAATTGTCGCTGGTTGGTCTCAGATAACTCAACCCCAACCCAAGCGCCATAAGTTGATGACTGTGGGCGGATATCAACAACCACATCAAACACCTTGCCTCTAACGACTCTGACTAATTTAGCTTGCGGCTTCTGGGTTTGAAAATGAAGCCCTCTAAGCACACCATAATGTGAGCGTGAATAGTTATCCTGCACCAAGGGTTTATTGGTGTTCAGCAATTGCTGATAACGTTGCTGCTGAAAGGTTTCCATAAAAAAGCCACGTTCATCTGCAAACACTTGAGGTTCGATGATTTTGACATCAGAAATGGTAGTATCAATAACCTTCATCAACGATGTTCCTCTACGAGTTGGCTTAGGTAAGTGCCATATGCCGTTTTTTGATGAAATTGTGCTTGTTGCGCTAACTCATCAACAGATAACCAACCATTAATGAAACCGATTTCTTCAAGACAGGCCACCTTTAATCCTTGGCGTTTCTCAATGGTCTGCACAAAATGACTCGCTTCAAGCAGTGCATCATGGGTTCCGGTATCAAGCCAAGCAAACCCTCGCCCTAATATATCCACAGTTAAGGCTTTTTTAGCCAGATAAGCCATGTTCACATCGGTAATTTCAAGCTCACCTCTTAGTGAGGGTGTAATACTTTTAGCAATGGATACGACCTCATTGTCGTAAAAATAAAGCCCCGTAACGGCAAAGTTGGTTTTAGGGACGGTCGGCTTCTCTTCAATACTGAGCGCAATACCTTTATCGTCAAAATCAATGACCCCAAATCGCGCGGGATCGCTAACATGATAGCCAAATACGGTTGCACCAGACGCTTTGGCTGTAGCTTGTTTTAGCTTTTCAGTAAAGTTTTGCCCATAAAAAATATTATCGCCTAACACTAATGCCACGTTACTATCACCAATAAACTGCTCACCAATGATAAACGCCTGCGCTAAACCCTCTGGCGCTGCTTGCTCTGCATAACTGAGCTTAATACCAAAGCGTTCACCGTTGCCTAATAAGCGTTTAAAGCTGGGCAGATCTTCAGAGGTTGAGATCAGTAAAATGTCATTAATACCCGCCAGCATGAGTACCGATAAGGGATAATAAATCATCGGCTTATCATAGACAGCTAATAACTGTTTAGAGGTGCCAAGGGTTAGCGGAAATAAGCGACTGCCCGTGCCACCCGCTAATATAATGCCTTTATACTGTGCAGAAGTGATGGGCTGCACAGCGCTTAAACTACTCATTGATATTTCCATTAGCGAGCCCAAGTCGGTTAAGGCGGTAGTCACCAGTTAAGATCTGTTGCCACCAGCTAGGATTATCGATGTACCATTTAACCGTTGCAGCTAACCCCAAATGAAAATCATGCACGGGTTGCCAACCTAATTGTGATTGAATTTTCGATGCATCAATGGCGTAGCGACTATCATGACCAGGCCTATCGTCAACATAGGTAATTAACTCAGCATAAGATTGGCAGCCTTGCTTAGCCTCTGGTGCCAATTGCTCTAATAGCGCACATATGCTGTTAACCACATCAATATTGCTCACTTGATTAAGACCACCAATATTATAGCTTTGGCCTACTTCGCCATGTGTCAGCACTTGATAAAGGCCGCGAACATGATCCTCTACATGTAACCAGTCCCTTACTTGCAGGCCATTACCGTAAACGGTTAACGGCTTACCCGCTAAGGCATTTAAAATGGTGTGGGGGATCAATTTTTCAGGAAATTGGTAAGGACCATAATTGTTTGAGCAATGACTAACCAGCACTGGCAAACCATAAGTACGCTGCCAAGCATTGACCAAATGATCGGAAGAAGCTTTTGAGGCAGAATAAGGCGAGCTTGGTTTATATGACGTCTGCTCAGAAAATGGCAGTTCATCACTATCTAAGTCACCAAAAACCTCATCGGTTGAAATATGATGAAATCGAAACGCAGTTTTAGCATCAGTTGCTAGCGTGTTCCAATACTCACGGCACACTTCAAGCAATGTGAATGTCCCGATGATATTGGTTTGCATGAAAGCACTGGCATTATCAATGGAGCGATCCACATGACTTTCTGCAGCAAGGTGCATTACCGCTGTCGGTTTAAACTTGGCAAAAACCTGTTTTAGACTATTGGCATCACAAATATCTGCATGAACGAAGTGATATCGTTCTGAGTTCGCGACATCTTTTAATGAATCAAGGTTACCTGAGTAACTTAAGGCATCAAGATTCACGATAGATTCTTGAGTATGAGCTAACAAGTAACGTATTAAGGTGCTACCGATAAAACCTGCACCACCTGTGATTAAAATCATACTCAGTAAACCTTCAACATTAAAATGACCTTTAAAGCGCTTGTATCAAAGTACTTATATCAAAGTGCTTATATCAAAGTGCTTATATCAAAGTGCTTTAAAGGTATTATACGCCAATTATCAATAGAAATTGATGTCTCACGCATAACAAAAATGCCAGAGTATCAATACTCTGGCATTTAATAGCATAGATAAATCTACCCTGATTGATAAGACAAATTATTAACTTGCCGCTTTAACCACATCCGCAATTGATTGCGCCTGGGTTTGGGTCATATCCGCATCGGTTGATTCAACCATTACACGGATTAATGGCTCAGTACCCGATTTACGCAATAACACACGGCCATTATCACCCATCACTTGCTCAGCAGCTGTTACTGCTTGCTGCACGGCATCAGAGGCAATAATTTCATCGGCGTTGTTGGCACTTAAGCGCACATTGATCAGCACTTGCGGCAGTTTTGTCATACCTGACTTAACTTCAGCTAAGCTTTTACCTGACTCAATTACAGCATCAAGCACTTGCAGCGATGCCACAATACCATCACCCGTGGTGGTATGTTTAAGGCTTAAGATATGGCCTGAGCCTTCGCCGCCTAATAGCCAACCGGTTTCTTTAAGCTGCTCAACCACGTAGCGATCGCCTACTTTAGCGCGAATAAAGGGAATATCCATCTCTTTTAACGCCAGCTCTAAACCTAGGTTTGACATCAAGGTACCAACAACGCCACCGTTTAACTCACCAGCTTGTTGAAACGATTGCGCTAAAATAAAGATGATTTCATCGCCATCAACCACATGGCCGTTATGATCAACAAACAACACCCTGTCAGCATCGCCATCTAAGGCAATCCCTAAATCAGCTTCATGTACCATCACTGCAGTTTGCAGGCTATCAAGGTGAGTTGCGCCGCAGCGCTCATTAATGTTTAACCCATCTGGTTTATCATTAATGCTGATCACTTCAGCGCCGAGCTCAGCATACACTTCTTTAGCGATGTGATACGCTGCGCCATTAGCCGAATCAACGACGATTTTCAAACCCGCAAGGGATTTATTTTTATCAAACGTCCCTTTACAAAACTCAATATAACGCCCAGCAGCATCAGCAATACGGCGAACTTTACCGAGCTTTGCCGAGTCCACACACGACATTGCGCCATGATTAATGGCTTGATCAAGTAAGTGTTCAATTTCTAATTCTTGAGCATCGTTAAGCTTGGTACCCGAGTTTGAGAACAGCTTGATGCCGTTATCGTAATACGGATTGTGTGATGCACTGATCACCACACCTGCATCAGCTCTAAAAGTCGAAGTTAAATACGCGATAGCCGGTGTTGGCATTGGGCCAACCAAAGCAATATTAATCCCTGCTGCAGAAAAGCCTGCTTCCATGGCGGTTTCTAACATGTAACCACTAATACGAGTATCTTTACCAATAATGACTTCTTTGGTGCCTGCTGACGCTAAAACCGTCCCAGCAGCCCAACCTAATTTCATCGCAAAAGACGGGTTAATCGGAAACTCACCCACCTTTCCTCGCACACCATCAGTGCCAAAATATTTACGAGACATAACAACTCCAAAACCAACAGTCCATGTTGGTATAAAACAAAAGTAAGGTCACTTTTTCAAGTGGAGGCAAATTATATACGAAAAGCCCGCGCATTTACTCATCTAATTGTGACATTTTTAAGCCACAGCAATCTTTATTGGATTTTGTGGGTTAAATCAAAGCAGCAAAGTGATTTGGTGCAGCCTTACTGGTATTTAAAGAATTCAAAAATATAAAATGGTGATTATGTAGTGCTGCTATCTGTAGTGGATGAAGAAATCTGGGAGGGTGTAACAGTCTCGAAAAGACGTGGCTACTTATATGAAACATTACAACTTAGAACGGCTACATTCCGCTAATGGTGATCTGTCACCAGTAGCGTTTGAAAATTCTCAACTAAAAGTGTCCAGTTTGGGTTGACCAGTACATATATATTACCCACAAAAAAGCGGCCAATTTAATTTGGCCGCTCAACTAGATTAATAACGAAAACTTAATGGCTTAACTTTAGTCCACTTCAAATCTTAAATTTTCAGTAAAGCCATAGTTATTTTTATTACCCGCAAAATCTTCGACATTTAATTCAGTCAATCCCCAAGTACCAGGTGCTGAACCTACAGGAAGAATAGTTTCAAAAATATACTGGATTGGCGTTGTGGCATCACACTCTTCCATTGTTTCCTGAGCATGCTCATGACAGGTAAAATACCTAGCATTCTTATTTGGTGTGTAACCCGCTAAGCCCGAAGATGAGTCACCATGCCAATAATGAAACTCTTGACCTTGTGGATTTCTTAAACGAATACCAGAAATTGCAAGTC
Source organism: Shewanella sp. 10N.286.51.B2 (assembly GCF_041469265.1). Taxonomy (NCBI): domain Bacteria; kingdom Pseudomonadati; phylum Pseudomonadota; class Gammaproteobacteria; order Alteromonadales; family Shewanellaceae; genus Shewanella; species Shewanella sp. 10N.286.51.B2. Next base: position 63,424 of record NZ_JBFRKH010000016.1, on the reverse strand, counting down.
CTGATGCATGAGATAAAGGTTGATCTTCGTATGCCCAGTAATAGATCCGCACACGTGTTTCACCATTAGGATTTTCAGGATTTAATGGCTCGCCAACGATTCTCAGGCAACGCTCCTCCAAATCATCAGTTGCACAAGCTTGTGCATCTACAATTGGCGCTTCAACATCTGGTGTACTTCCCCCAAGCCAAAGCGAAACAGGACTTTCGTATGTTGGATGATCGAACGAAAAATCAGCTCTGCCATGATTGAATGCACTGTCTTTCATATTTACATACGCTGGAGAATACTCTCCAGGCGCAATGAAACGGGTAACTAGCCAGTTAATCTCGCATAAATGTGTCGCACCAGGAACATCAACACGCGGAACATCATAGGTATATAGATCATTACTATATAATCCCCATTCCCTATCTGCATCAATATTGGCAACCCTGGTAAAGCAGTTACCATCTTCCATTGAACGATCTTCATTGATTAACCATGACATCTGTAATATCTGTTCATCATCAGCTATCTCAAACGGAATATTTTCCGACTCATGGTTATACAATTTCAAGTTCATACTATTTGCGACATATTCAGGCGGCGTATAGTCAGCATCAGGGTTATTGACATATAAACGCCAGCCATAATCTGAACTACTGAACTTTTCAATACGTCGATTACCAACCTGATCTGTCACGACAATTTCTGCTGGTGTCCACCAGCCAGATGCAGCCATCGATGGCAGTGTGAACTCAGCATATAATTCTGAGTCCACACTCCCGTTCACAGGTGAGAAATATTGGTCACGATAAGTTCCAATAGGGCTTATTAAACGCATGTAAGCTTTGGCGGCACCGTCAAAACAATACTTATCATCAACATCACCACAATCTTCATTGACATGTAACCCAAGTTTAACCTTAACTTGTTTATCATCAGAGGGGCCACCATCAACAGTGATACTCACCTCATTAATTTTCCCAGGATAAATATAGTCTGGGTATAAATTAAGAACTTCAAAAGTTAAATCTGGACGGATAACACTTAGATATATTGTGCCCTGCATAATATAGTCGCGGATAAACTCATATTTAGGCAAGGATCTTGAGCGGAGCATATCTGGGTTTGTCAAAAAGAAAGCAAGGCTCTCTGCCATGTCTTCATTTGGATTAAGTTTGGCGGCATACGCTGTCACGAACTCTGTTGTGCTACAAGATGCCCAAGCTTTCTCTATAACCGGTTCACCTTGAAGCGGCTGATGATCATGAGTTTCTGTTTTTTCTTCCAATGTAATAGGATCTACATTGTGTGGCGTCCATTTATGACGATCTTCCGCCCATCCAGCACAATCAGCATCGCCATCTCCTGGCATATACCAACCAGATTGCTTTAACCACTCATATTTTAACTCTGTACTAAAAACAAAGTCCCACATAAAGTGCGCTTTTTCATGAATGATTAAACGTTGAACATCTGCAACCGCGCCCTGATCAAAGGCTGATTCCATATACTCAATATAGTTTGCAGAAGTCCAAGCTACTGCCGCAGCTTGCTCGTATAAAGGGTGAAGCAATCCATTTCGACGCCTTAATAAGTAACGAAGACCACCATCATCATTCGGAAAGCTTATATCTTGCATGCCTGATGGAAATTCCTCGAACATAGCAATGATTTCGATTAATTCAGAAGGCTGAAACATCTGCCAAATTCCTGCTGAACGATCTTCATCGATAACTGGTACAGTCTCATATAGGCCTTCAAAATATTCATCTGTAGCAATCTTAATCCCATAACGGCGTTTTATGATATCTGCCGCCAAAACGATATCATTTCCGTTATCAGTTAAAAATCGCACACCTGCTTTAAATAATCTGTTTGAGAAAAAACGACCTTTTTTGCCATCAACAGTCGCAACCATAGGTGAAGCATATGTAAAGCTTGCTTTATCAATTCTTACAAGCGGCGGCATTCCTTCACGTTTGATAATTTCAATATCATTATGAATATAGTCATCTGTTAATTCCCAGTGGCTTTCAAACCTACGAGTATTATCCTCTTGGCTTAAAGAAGGTAAATCTTCAAGACCAGTTCTAAGCAGCGATTCCAGCAATCGATAGGCATGCTCTGGTGTCCAATTAACATCTGTATCTTGTAAACTGATACCAAACATTTTAACCAGATTAATACTGGCATGTGAATCTACGTCACTAAAATCAGGGCCAATAATTTCAATTGGTAGTGGCTCATTAATATAAGAAGAATGCTCCTCTCCTGAGACACTTACATCCTCAGACCAATAATAAGTGAACTTATCTTGTTCTAGGCCATCAATCACATCACCATTAAAAGTGATATGCTTACCTGTTGAAATAATAGTTGAAGAACCTGTTTGTAAGTTAGATTCCGAAAAAGTTAGATCGCCATTTTCATGTTTAAATCGATATCCAGACTGACTTACCGATACAATATACTCTTGGTCTTTGTTAAGTCCTGTAAACTGGAATTCACCATCAGGTCCTATTGTTGATGTTGCTAATAACTCTTCACCATCGGCAGAAGCTAAAACAGCTATTGCTGAACGATCTGAATCATAGTTATTCAACGTACCGATAATTTCAGTATCAGGAACAAAAATTGGATCAGTAAGAGGTTTATCACCTCCACCCGGATTTTTATCACCACCATCACCACAATCTACTGTACAAATTGGTGTAATAGGAGTGCCCTCAACAGGTGGTAGCGGTGCGGGTAGGATTGGACTTTCCCCTCCACCCGGATTTTTATCACCACCATCACCACAATCTACTGTACAAGGTGGTGAGATCGGTGTGCCCTCATTAGGCGGTAGCGGTTTCTGAGTCTCAGAATCAGAGCCACACGCTGTAAGTAACATACAGATAGTAATAAGTAGTATTTTTTTCATGTCATTTCTTAGTTGGGCGGGGAGTAATAAAAGTGAGTTAAAGTGTTAAAATCTTATTCAACTCTAAAGTAATGTACATTCTAAACAGAAGGCACTTATGAGTTAAGCGAAACGCTGGTAGCAGCATAGAAAACGCTAACATTCTCACAATTGTGCTCAAGTCCTTTCACACAATTTTCAATCAACATAACAACAAAGCAAATCAGCAACTTTTGTTTTGCTGTTTGAGCTAAAAAATCAAGAAAAGTATTGATAATTTTGAATGGTATATGAGCTAATACTATAATCAAGATATGGAATTACTCATATTAGGAGCCACCTAATGTTCACAGGAGCAGTAAACTACTGGATGCCTTTTGTTGCAGTTGGGATGTCGCTTATTGTTTGTTTAGGGATATTAATTTATTCGTTGATGACATTCGATAAAAAACAAAACCACCACTAAATAGATAGTTAGGCCTATTAGGTGTTTAAAAAAATGCTGTTATCAAGCCAACTCGAACAATTCTTGGCTCATTACAATTAATATTTTGCATATACACGCCTAAATATCGTGGTACTGAGATCTAGCTTATTACACCAAAATTAATGCTATCGAAGACTATTCCACTTTTCTGTCATATGGTTATCAATACTCGTCAGTAATTGATTAGAGATCCCTAGATTTTTTGCTTCTTGAGCAAAACTTCTGGTCTGTTGATAGATCTCTTCTAACATCTCTCGTAATGGTTTATCACTTGAGTAGCCTGCATGTCCAGCCAGTATATTGAGTGCGTGCTTTGGTGATCTGCCATTGCCATTAAAAGATGTCATATGCTCTTTGTATGGTGAAGGGCTGTAAACAATGTCGTAAAACGGAGATAGTTGCCACTGATCATCATCGTCAGCTAAAAAGGCAAAGTTTTTAGAGTGATCATCTTGGTTAACGGTAATAAAGTTGAACAAAGCGCGTTTAACCAGCTTTCTCGCCTCTCCTACACCACAAAGCATTCGAGTGGCCTTAACCAAATCGACATAATCTAATGATGGCTCCCTAAAGGGAGCGTCTAGTAAACCGCAAGCAGAGATCATGTGGCGCTTACCTTTAGGAGTACAATCAAACCTAGTTTGCTGTAGCCACATTCGTCCTCCCCCAGCTTCAATCAATTCAAATTTAGGTGTATCAATGCCCAGATCACTGGCCATCTGCATATAGGCGTATTCCACCAAGCTCTCTGAATGTTTTAAGTCGAATTTTTCAGAGGTCAATTTCACAATCAGTTTTTCACCAATGGCATTTTCGTGTGTTGAAAACTGGCCATCTCTGGTTTTAGTGACATTGAGTTTAGGGCGAGCACCACCAGAACCAGCCGCATTCATAAGATGCTCAATCAATCTCGATTCTGTGCCCTCAAACTCTTTAACCGCCTCTTGCCCTAATGTTATTAGCTCAACATCCCTAGGATCAGACTCAAGTAGCTCTATCTCAGGTTCATAGGACAATGCGCCAAGGCATTGGTCACCAATATAAGCCAACCGTTGTAATGCGGTGATAAGTTGTTGATTGTGAACATTTTGCCTGAAAACGCGATCCATAAGGTGTAAGCCCCACCCATCAGGAAGACTGTCACCGAACACACCATGAATACCGTAATGGGGTTGCTTGGGGGCTTTTTGCAGGGTTAGATCCGCTTTGATATTAAAGGGAGCAATTGAAGCTGAATGTTGAGCTAAATACCGCTCGTCAAACTGAAAGTAGGTGCCAGTTCTATTTTCAGCCAGCGAACCAACAAGCGCTTTAGATCCGTCGGAAAAGGTTCTGTTTACTCTTAACGGAGTATCAAGCATTTTTTAGCACCTCTTCAATGCTGGTGGGCTGGGCACTAGATGGTTTTGTCAAGGCACGGACTTTGTTCAAATCACCAATAGCTTCATAGAGCATCAAAAACTGCCTCAGTGAAATATTACCGGTGCTTTCAAACTTTCTAATCGTACCATAGGGCACCCCGGAGCGAGTTGATAACTCCTCAACGGATAACTTCTTTAGTTTTCGAGATTGACTTATAAAGTCGCGTAACTCCATTTGAACATCAAAAGCGGTATAGAGACTAAGCATAAAACCTGCTACTATAGTGACAATATAGTTTAAAAAAAAGCAATAATTGTCACTATAGTAGCACAAACTATATTTTCATACTATAAACTCAATAAGGGAAGAGTTAAAAGGTAGTACAGCTCGAGTGCAAGCAAAAAACGAAGAGCAAGACTTAGGTCATACTGAATAATGGTGGTGTGTCACCTGTACAATTCGAGAAGCGTACTATTCTGAGTTGAAAACGGTCTAGTAAAAGCTGGGAAGTCCAGTCTGTCTATTTATTCGCTGGGATGGGAAGTATATTCTACATTAGGGGATGTTGAACATTTGAACTTTTTTGGGTAATAAGCTAAGGAGTGTTGTGTTGTATTGACTCACTTCGTCACAGCTTGTTATCCGTTAATCTTTAAAAAGGGAGCAGTGTAAATTTGTGCTGCTTAAGTAAAACAGCCCATCATGTTGCCAGAAACAATGTACTCAGTATTAGAAAATCTAGGACGAAAGTACTTCGTCTAACGAATACTTTAAGAATTCTGACTCATTTGGGGGCATAAATAAGCTCGGTATGCTCTTATAATAGTGGCCAAATTCATCACATCACTACAAAGGAAGTGATAGTGAGAATATCATTTGTCAGCTTCGCCTTCAGACAATAATTAATTTAATAGGAATAAACCCGTAAATCAAATTACACATATTTACCTGCCTTGCGTGTAATTATACATCAGTTAGATAATTGCGTGTAATTAGAGGTAACAATGAGGGAAAAACGGAACAGGCATAACTTTTAGGTTGACCACTTGTATCTTGAAGCTTTGGATGATTAGCTATCTCTAAGCTCTAAAATCAGTGAGGATGTTTGTACTGTGGTATGATAATAACATCCCGAATGATAAGGTGAGAGAACGCTTATGTTTACTGATACGGTTAATTATTGGATGCCACTCGTCGCTGTAGGCTTTGCGTCTATAGTATGTTTTGGGATGATAACTTATTTTCTCTATCAACAAAGTAAAAAGAAAAATAAATAGATAGTTAGGCCTATTAGGTGTTTTTAAAAACACTAGCTTTACTCACTAAATTCAATACCTTACATGCAAATCTCGTTAACCATGAGACGTTTATTTGTCTTAAAATGGCCATTTGAGACAGTTTTCCCCCACCCTTCTCTTGTGCGTTTATATTAAAGTTTGATAAAAAATTATGGCTGTCATGCGCGGTAACAATGCAATATTTGATAATTCATCTAACAACCAACGTCATTTTTGATCATAAAGTTTGTTATTTTCAGACTCACTTTTGGACAAACCTTTCCAGCGGCTTTGCTAAATTAGCAATCCATTAGTATGACAAATCTGTTATTGAAATGACTCGGGATTGGATGCTAATGCAGCTTGGACTGAATCGTCATCTATGTGCCAATTTTTACCATCAAATGAGCAATATAGTACTAGTAAAGCACTGTATTTATCCCTGTCCCAGTCCTGAGCGCAGCAAGTATGACGATGCCAGCCCTGTCGTGTCTTTTTAGTTCTGCATTGGCATAAGTGACAATATTGAGACAGAGCGGTTTTCCAGGGGTCTACGTACTCAAATCCAATGTTTAACTCAGTACAGCGCCGCTTGAGTAGCTGCTCCAATGCGCCATGGCCATGCATACCAATAGCCTTACCCAATCGACTTTTTTGCCAACCTTTGTACCAAACTTTTTCAATTTTTATGTGTGAGCTGTCTGTGAGTATAATATTTACCAGTTCGCCTTGCTTAGTCTTGCGTCCTGCAGCAAGTTTTCTACTTATACTAGCCTTACGCATTAATAGCTTTTTATAGTTGTTACTGAAGTTTGTCATCCTCTTTCCTTTCTGTTTCGAATCAACTTTAAAGCAATCTGGATTACTGAGCATCCTTGAGCGACTCAATTTACGGTCAATAGACGATAACTCAGCTTGTAGCAGAGCAGCTCCATCACTCGCGATTGGAAGTGGATGCAACGTCGCTCCTGTTGAAGATGCAATTGCGATAGTGTGAGAATTAACGTCAATTCCTCTGGCTTTTTTTTCCTGTGATTGGTCAATAAATTTGGGGCGTTTATACGCAGCGCCTTCGAAACACACCTGAAGAACATAAACCGTATTTCGACCATATTTTTTTCTCAGTATTCGACAAAATTTAATCCGATGCTTCAAGGCATGATGTTCGTACAAGTCTTCGCTTTTTTTATCGGCGTAGTTTACTAAGAAGGTTAAAGCTGAATTTTTCGCTGCAACATTCGCTCTGCACGCGTTCCACGTTACCCTAGATGTTTCAGGATCAAATAAAATCCCTTGCTCATGGTTTAGAGATTCAATTGAATTTACCGTACCAAACCGTTTGAAGTGTGGTTTAAATAGGTTTTTTCCCTTTTTGTTTTTTTTGCCATAGTTTTTGATATATTTATCAATAGTTTTCATAACCCTCGCAGCTATCGCTTTAGCTGATTGACTATCAATGTGTTGATATATATGTGGTGCAGCTTGTCGACATTTAGCAGCTATAGGCTCAAGGGAGTACTTCTGTAACCAGTACTTCTCTCTGAGTTTTTTGTACAGCGTACCAGCCTCCATATTTGTGGCTTTTTGCTCTTGACTATCTTTGGGAAAATTATATGCCTTTTTTGATAGCTTGCGTGCAACTTCAAACTCACTATCCAAAACCATCGCGTTAACACGTTCCAACGCAGAGTTCAGGCATGCATTCTGTAATTGCTGTGCTGCATTAAACCGTGCGTTCAATTCTGTTCTAACGACCCTATTAGCTGTGATATTAAAGTTATGAACAAATGTCGGTGTTGTACTTTTGGGCATAATACAAATCAACTATATGAATCTGGTGGTCACAATAGCCACGAATCATCCAAGCACGCACGGGCTAACCGAAATTGCCACTTTCCGAACTATCTTGCATAGCGAATCATCCAAGCACGCACGGGCTAACCTTGTCGCTTTGGGCTATGGAATTTCATCAGGGCGAATCATCCAAGCACGCACGGGCTAACCTTTTCTACGTCGTAGTCACATTTTTGAAGTAGCGAATCATCCAAGCACGCACGGGCTAACCTTTAAAGTTGAAGGCGTATTTGTATCAGGTGACGAATCATCCAAGCACGCACGGGCTAACCAACGGTAATGAACCCACTGTTTTAACAGTAGGCGAATCATCCAAGCACGCACGGGCTAACCTGTTGATTAAGTTGTGCAGTATATCAAGTTCGCGAATCATCCAAGCACGCACGGGCTAACCTCTAAATATAAGTAATTGTATTTTAATGATAATAGTCATCAGCAAAAAGTTACCAATACTTTAAGCGCTAAGCCCACGCAGTCAACCCTACAGTGCCTATCAACCTCTCAATATTTTGAGCAATACAAAATAGAGCCTCGGTCGATACATTTTTGCGACACTCTCTGACGGTTAAAAGACTAATGTTTAAGCGTTTTATGGCAAGCCATAAATTGAGTGTTAGTAAATCATGATGGGCGCAAAGCGATTTGATCCTGTTCGCCAAGAGGGGGCTTCCTCTCTCCCATAAAAAATGTAGTTTATGTATAAAAATTATGCAAATTCGAATTAAGTCGTACAGTGAGCAGAATTCATCCAATAGTTAGAGCTTAGGTATATTGACAGGATGCTGAAACCTATCTAGCATTTATTGTATGAGCTTCGGATATCCCTGCTAATAATGCAGCCCACCGAAGACAAACGAAAAGCCATTTTTTAATGGCTTTTCGCTTTTACCCTCTCAGCCTTTATGCGCCCTTTAAAATCCAAGCTTGATTAACCTATCTATTGTTTGTTTTGCATAGCCGTAAGGCTTGGTGAGAACAGTCTATTTCTTGGCGTTTTGACTCAATCAATACGGATGCTAAGGCCACTCAACGTTCAGTTGCCTATACCGTTACTACTATGCTTAAAATTATGAAACAGATATTGTTTCAATCAATGCTTTGATGTGAATACAATCTTATTCACATCATATGTTGAGTTGAATAAAGGCGCTAAATAAATCATAATCTGATTAGATGAATAAATAAACTAATCAAAGGGGCTAATTATGTGGATATGGCAACAGGACAGTTGGCCTGTTTTTACATGGAACCAAAAAATAATAGTACCTTTAGTAAGGCAAACTCGGCTAAACCAAGGTATTTTGTTAGGTAAAATGTCTAGTCAATGTAATGACCAAAATCAAAGTCTACTAGATACCCTGATTTCCAATATCGTTCATTCAAGTGCCATTGAAGGCGAGAAGTTAAATGCTTTTTCGGTTCGTTCATCTTTAGCTAATAAATTGGGGTTGTCAGAAGATAAGCCGTTTCCCACCACCATACAAACTGACGGTCTTGCTGAAATAATGCTAGATGCGATTGAAAACCTTAAGGAGCCCTTAAGTCAAAAGCGGATACTTCATTGGCATTCTTGCTTATTTCCTGATGGTTATACTTTATTAAATCCAATTATTGGAGGGCAACTTAGGGGGAGTCATCCAATGCAAGTGGTTTCGGGGCGAATAGATAGGCCAGTAATTCACTTTGAAGCCCCAGGAAGGGAAATACTCGATGTAGAATTAGACGCATTTATAACTTGGTTTAATGACTCTAAAGAAGATACGGCACTTGACCCGTTAATTAGAGCGGCAATATGCCATCTTTGGTTTGCCACCTTGCACCCTTTAGATGATGGGAATGGTCGAATTACACGCTTATTAACAGACTTAGCATTGGCGCAGGCTGAACAACAATCTGTCCATTTTTATGCTATGTCAGTGGGTATATCAGCTAACCGTAAACGTTATTACGAGGTACTAGAAACAACTCAAAAAGGAGGTTTAGATATAACCCCTTGGTTGTCTTGGTTTCTTGAAATATTGAATGAAACGTTTGCAGATGTTCTCTGTGGAATAGATGAAGCATTATTCAAAACCAATTATTGGCTTAGAATTGACCAAACTAAATTAACATCTGAGCAAGTCAAAGTGCTTAACCGAATGCTAGATGGAGATTTTGAAGATGGGATTAATACTAGTCAATATCACAAAGTTGCTAAGGTAAGTAAGGCAACTGCCACTAGACACTTATCGGCACTGGTCGATGGTGGGTGTCTAGTGAAGTCTGAGGCGGGTGGGCGAAGTACCAGATACTTGTTAGCTAGATAGGTATTCTATTCTCTTGGACGAAAGCAGCCAGTTCCTTGGCGCTTGTAAGACCATATTAAAGTTTAAGTTGGTCTACTGTTAGTTATCGATTTTGCTAAATTAGCTTTTAGACGGATTACTTGTAGTATGAAAAAGCCTATATTCAAGTGGTCTGAATAACACTATCCACTAGTGTTGTTTAAGTCAGTTACCAAGGTTCTCTAGGTATTTAACGAACGCAGTAAAATCACCTTTGTCTGCTTCCTTAAGGCAAGAGATATAAGCTTTGCGCTCTTCGCTCACTTTCTCTAGGTTGCCCTCTGCCCAGTTAATTGGTGGCTCCTCTAGCAGAACGATGCGAACTACATCGGTAAATAAACGCGAGTGTCTGCCATTACCATTTGGGAAAGGATGAATCTCAACAAGCTTGTGCTGTATGCGTGCGCTGAGCTCTAGATTTGAGAAGTGTTTGAACTCTACCCAGCACTTAGCATCTTCTAAAAAGTTGTGGAGCTTGGGCCTGATTTGGAAGGGATCGCAGTCTATATTTAACTCTTTGTTTCGAGTGGTCCCGGCCCAGGTCCAAACATCACCAAATAGGTTTTGATGGAGGGCAAGAACAAACTCAGCTGAGAAAATAGAATCCAGCGTTAGGCCTGAGATACCACTAACCCATTGCTGGCCTGCTAGTATATTGGATTGTTCAAGCTCGTTAAGTTGTTCTCTTGTTGTTACGTGTGGGTGTTTCAACCCTTCCATATCATCAGGATCAAGCGGTGTAGCACCTTCTGGCTCATCAATGTTCAAAATACTTTGTATTCCTTATTTTTACCCCATAGCTTACGACCACCTGCACGCATAATTTCTTCGGCTAGTTCACTTATTAAGATATTTTCTTTCTCTTTGCTAACTGATTGCGCCTCTAGAAACATATTTTTAGATGCTTTCTTTACCTCTTCTTTCGCAACCTTAAGCGCACGCTCTTGCATTGTGTCAGATACAGCCTTTTTAGGCTTTAGAGTGTATGAGAAGTCACAGTCTAGAGCTTCAGCTAGTTGCTTTAACTGATTTAGAGTTATGTCGCCATCAACCTCACGCCTTTCAAGGACTGAAATTCTATTTCTTGTCAAGCCAGCTCTATCTCCTAGCTGGGCGCCTGACATATCAAGAGCTTTTCTTACTGTCCTAATCCAACCCTCTTTAGGTGTTGAGGGGAATAGCGTTCCCTTAACTGCATCAACCAGTTCTCTGTACTGTCTTAAAACCGTTTTCTTAACGGGTTGTTGCTTGTGCATATTGCTTTGAAAAGAGTACATAGTAACCTCGCCCCCCATTGTTCATGCCTTAAGCGTACCCGAAATCAGATACACCTTCCAACTTTACGTATTCAAATCTGATGACGCAAATATGATTTTTGTATCGGAATATGAATACAAACATACAGAGAATGAACTGAATTCTGATTACAGCTTGATAAGAAATGTATCACATTTAAGATACGGTTTTTATTTTTCGTATTCACTTAAGGGTGCAGATTATGATAAATGCATCCTAAAATTGATACAAAAAATGGATTAACGTATTCAAAAAAAATACATAACCATAGCTAGCGTAATCGGATTAAGATACAAAAGAACACCTCATCGTGTCATTTTTGTGTTTAACAGCTAGGTGATGTGAGTAGCTAACACAAGGCAGTGGGGTCAAACCGTGTAATAAACCACCGCTCTCGCTTCGAACTTAATGTGAGTTAATTATGATTTCCAAGATAAGGATACAAAAATTCACTAACTTCTCTTGAAGCAACACCAATATCAACTTTTACGCCCTCTGGTAAGCCCCTAGAGCATAAATCCCCTTTCCATTGTTCCTTTCATCAGGATCTAGAAGAGCAACTACAACTATCTGTAGTGGACAATGAATTCTGGCCACCACATTAGAGTCTGTCTAACCCATTTCTGTCGGATAGGCGGCACTTGTTACCAAGTGCCGCCCTCCTAAGAACCGTACGTGCAACTTTCACTGCATACGGCTCAAGCCTCCACTAAGGCGTGTTCTGTTACCCAGCACCCTACATCGCAGCCAAGACAGGCTCAAACCATGAGTTTCTACCTTCCTTTGCCCGCTTTCGCTTACCTAAGTGAGCTTCATGTTCGGGGTCGCAAGGTGTCGCTGCACTCCTGATTTTTACATGTCTTTTTATGAGCGTTTGAGCTATTTGGACAAGGTTAAATCGACAATCCATGTTCGCAATTTTCTGCCAACCATGAAATTGCCATTGTCCCTTACCGTCCAAATAATATTTACGCCTCACCCAGTCTTTACTTTTAGTTGGATGACGCCTAACTGCCCAACGCCATAACAACCAGAAAAGTTGATGGCCAACATAACCGAAAACTTGCTTAGCAACACTGTGGCGATAATAGTTCGCCCATCCTCTCAGTTTCGGATTTAATATTTTGATTAAATCGTTAACGGGGATTGTTGGATGTTTTCTGATGAATTCACGTAGATTACTCAAAAATGATAGAACGTTGCTCTTGCTCGGTTTAATGAGCAGTTTGCCTTTGTACTTTCTAAGATTGAATCCCAGAAAGTCAAAACCATCATCGATATGAGTTATGTGCGTTTTCTCATCAGAGAGTGTTAAGCCTCTTTCCTGTAGAAAACCAATGAGCTGCGGCTTGATGTCATTAACGAGCACTTCCTGCGAAGAACCTGTGATAACAAAATCATCTGCATATCCGATAAAGTTGACTCTATTCCCTGTTTTACAGGCAATAGACTTAACCAACTGCTCTAATCCAGCCAGCGTGAGCAACATCAGCGTTGGGGAGATTATCCCGCCTTGCGGTGTTCCTTCTGCTGTTTTGTAGAACAATCCTTTGTCAACATAACCACACCCAAGCCATTGTTTCAGCATTCGCTTATCTAATTGAATGTTGTCGATGAGCCATTGATGACCAATCTTATCGAAACAGGCTTTGATGCCACCCTCAAGAACCCATTGGCTAGAGCGCTTCATACACAAACATTTGAAGCACTGTGCAATGGCATCTGCTGCGCTTCGGTTGGGTCGAAAGCCATAGCTATTGAGGTCGGCTACCGTTTCCGAAATAGGCTCCAAAGCGAGAAGATGAAGCGCTTGCTGCGCTCTGTCTATCATGCAGGGAATGCCTAAAGGTCTGAGTTTGCCGTTTTTCTTGGGGATGTAGATACGTCTGAGCGGTTTGGCATGATAGCCTTTGCGGCTCAGTTTATTCACCGCAGTCATACAACGAGCATCACTGTTCCAAATGATGCCGTCAACGCCTGGTGTTTTGCTGCCTTTATTTTGAGAAACTCTTTTAACAGCAAGTAATTTTGCTGATTTCGAGTGGGTAAGTATCCACTGCAATGCTTTCGCCTTGCCGTGTTTACCTTCTCGGGTTGCTTTTGCAATGCGCATTTGAAGCTTTAATACATGTTGCTTAACCGCTTTCCAGTTAATGGATTGCCATTGAGCGCTGTCAGGAGATGCACTAACTTCAATTGAAGTCATCATTTGCGTTTCTCCTTGAATAAAGTTCTTCAAATCATCTTGCAACGGGAGACCAGCTAGCTTCTTAGCATAAATATATTCTCCAGTTTTTTATTAATTAGTAAATGACATTAAAAACAATATACTAATTTTTAATAAATATCCACTTGCGAATCGCAAGTAAATCATTGAAAACATAATAGATTTAACTTGACTACATTTATTGTTAGATTTAATCTCACTATCAATAATTTTAAGAAATGCTCATTATTTTATGAAAAAAACTGGAGAAGTTATGATTTATATTACTCTGTTTGTTGCATCATCTATTTTTACAATAACTTTTTTTAGAACATCTTTATTTGTTATCTCAATGACTAATCATCATATTAAGTCCCCACGCCTTGGTATCTATATACTAATTTTTCTCTCGCTCTCATTTTCGACAATACTCGTCATATTTGCAAAAATTCTAAGTCGATGAAAGTTAATCAAAAATGGTGATTGCTATTAATTTTTTTTTAAAAGACATGAGTTAAATTTATTTAGTGCGAGCCTGCTTGAAAAAGGTAATTAAATTGAAATTTTACGTTGTTTCTGACTTACATCTCGACATTCATACAATTAGAAAAGATTATTGGTGTGATTTTGAACGAGATGCGATTTTATTTATTGCTGGTGATGTCGCAAATGGACTTGCCGGAGTGGCTTATGTGAACAATATACTCTGTAAACACTTTCGTATCGTTATCATGGTAGCGGGAAATCATGAATGGTACTCAAATAAAAATCGCTCATATCGCATGAATCCATACGCGTTTCAGAAAGAATCAATTAACAACGTCGATTATGCGACTGTTATAAAGAACTCTCCTTTAATCAAGTTAAAAGCACATAGTAAAAAAATAGATAACCTATATTTTTTAGATAATGAACTTATTGAAATTGAGGGATTTAAAATTTATGGGGGGAGTCTGTGGTTCCCAATTCATACATATTCTGCTGAAATAATAACGGAATACGAGCAGCTAATGAACGATGCTAAATTTATTAATTATCGAATAATTGAAGAACAATATAAGGCTTTCATCGATAATTTTCCAAACAAAGTCGACTTGGTAATATCACACCATCTTCCTTGTCACGAAGCCTTTGCTTTAGAAAAAAATGCGAATAGTGAATACGCTCTTTTTTATCATGCAAGTTTAAGTCATGAATTGATTTCAAGAACGCGTTATTGGATCGCGGGTCATCAGCATGAGGCCATTGAAAAAAAAATCGCAGGAGGAAAAACAACTTTTATTAGTAATCCGAAAGGGGCGATTTCAATGCAACCAGGTTTATTATCAAATAAGAAGTACTTTCTCTAACTTATTTTTGACATTACCGAGTTACGAATTGGTGTAATACTGAAAATAAATTTCAATGCTATGAAGAGTGCGTTTAGCTACAAATTAGTGGCCAAATTAACTACACCACTACAAATTATCAAGATGAAGATCGCTAACGGGAATAAATTTAATTTGTTTACCCTCAAAGTTTTAAAATTAAATATGATGAACATTAGATTTTTAGCAATAATATTCATCAATTTTTTAGCAATAACTTAGTTAAAATAATCTATCTTTTAACAAAAATATATAGGGTAGGAACGATCACTCCTCGATAAATGTTTTTATTTTTCCCTCCATGCCTTTCCACCACCCCATACAAGAACACTCGCGAATCGCAAGTAAAACAATGATTTACAAGTAAGTCGCAGTTGACAGTCAGCTTCAGTTTTAATAAGCTAAACTGAGATTTTGCAGCGTGAAATACGATTAATGACACGAAAAACACACAGACCAAATAGCGGTTGGATGGCTTTAGAAATCACTAATTCTAAAAATGAAAAGTACTATAAAGTTTTTGCCACATGGAGCGGAGCAATGCATGAACGAGAAAGATGGAGGTTAAGCTCAGGTTCTGATGAGTTAAATTATGAAACGGATCAAGATGGCAACTATTTATTTCCACAATATACATCTACTTATTGTTTGGAACCTCGCCTTGAAGGAGGTTTTACACTATATGCAAAAGGGATCTGGAATAGATTAAGAGGTGAGATTGAAAGTGATGACTGCCTGGTAAAAATAATCAATCTCAATGTTAAGCTTAAGACTAATTAAATAAGTTGAATAGGTTCAGCTATAGTTCTCCAAAAATTAATATCTTTATTAGGTGTATCAATGTCATTAATGCTAACACTACAGATATACTTGAATGGAAAGTGGTTTGATGCTGCTGTAATAGATTTTTATAATGAAAAACGTAAAGGCTACAAATTTACTTCTCTTCACTATATTAATGATTTTTCGTTGGAATTTCTTAATGAAGATGGATATCAATCTCCCTCATTAAATTATCCTGTTTCATTTTTTTTCGAACACAACAACACCTCAGGTTGGCTTCGTTTCCTAGACGATATAGTGCCCTCCGGAGCAAGTCGACGGTTCTGGATTGGGTATCTTGGTCTATCAAAAATTTATAGTAATGAGCAATCTTACATCTTGCTTCGTGACTATGCGTTAAACCCAATTGGTAACTTAAGAATCAAGGAATCTATTCATTCTCACCCATTTACTGCTAATGAAATTATCTTCAATCAGGAAGATGTTGTTAGCCATGGTTGTAAGTTCTTAAAGTATGCTCAAGATAAAGGAGCTAGGGTTGCAATGGCTACAGGCGCAGGTGGTGAGGCTCCCAAAATTCTATTAAATCTATATAATCATAAGGTTAGATTGAATTCTCGCATCGACGAACTGGGTGAACATGCTCAACCTTACTTAGTTAAATTTCCGCGCGGTCAACAATCTGCCATCGACTCTGATATTTTGAGGGCTGAATTTCATTATTATCATGAGCTAGAATCAATGGGGTTTGAAACAATTAGCACAAAAAAAATGTTATTAATCGAAGGACCTAATTATCCTTCGCTTTGGTTACCCAGATTTGACATATGCAATAAGAACAATATCGAAAAACTAGCAGTTGAGTCTGTATATTCTATGTTAGAAATGCCGCCTGGATCCTTGCTAGAACACGGTTCAACAATAAGGATGTTAATCCAAAGAATTCAAAGTAGTTATCTTGTGACACAAAAATATTTTCAGTTTGATTTTAAAGAGTTCGTAATCGAATGGGTGAAGCGGGACTTGATCAATATAGTTTTTGGAAACAGCGATAATCACGGCAGAAATACATCTTTCCTTCGAGGAAGCGACTTTATTAAACTTGCCCCAATCTACGATTTTGCACCAATGAAAGCCGACCCAGAAGGGGTGTATAGAGGAACAACCTGGAAAAAGGGGCTTGAACTAGGTGGGAATTTTGATTTTATCGCAATAGCTGACAGCCTTGATGATTTGGTTCCTGCAACTCAATTGTTAAAAGAGCTAAACACCTTGGCTGCAAGTCTAGTTGGCTTAAAAGATAGACTAGAAAGTCGTGGTGTACCTAAAACCATATTAAACTTCCCTTCTATTGGCTTTGATTTTATTGAAGAAAAGCTTGATGCATGGGGACTTGATACAAAGTGATATTTTTTGAAATGGTCAAGAAAATGGATATTTAGGTTTTATGTACATCAAACCTAAATAGGTCAAAAACGGCAGAGCGTTACTTTGTCGTAAAATAAAATACCCAATTCATAATATTAGTTCCGCAGGCTTAAGTGAAAAGTACTCAGGGCAACCGCATGAGTGCTTAAAATTCACCCATCGTATCATTTAGACCTGCTATGAGTATGGCTTCGAGGTAAGATGTTTTCATCCAGGCTCTCTTTTGCTTTCCTGGAATGCTTCCTTTTGATGGTTCAACTCTTAACATGGACTTTTCTTTGTTGTTTTATGCTTGAGGTAACAACTACTAGACCTTCCTTTGGGCGTAGCTCTTGGGCAGTTCGGTGAGATGCAATTGCATCAGGCTGTAGATATTTAACCACCTCATACCATTTTGACATCAGTAAGCCCTCCAGTTCACTTGGTTTGGCATCTGTGTAAATCCCTTGATGGATTCTGGTTATTACACCTGATTTGGCCTTTTTTGCCAGATCTTTGGCTGGCTCGGTCTGATTTGAGAAGTATAAATTAGGCATGTTGGCTCCTGATGTCTTTACTTATGGTTATAAGTATGACATTTAACGAACTAAACAAGTAAAAAGGTCAGACAAAGGCGTGAATTTACGAAAAGTATCAGAATAAAACACCACAAAAAGTAAAGTAACAGAACAAAAGTGCTGAATGGTAAAAAAGGCAGTTTAAAATAGGAATTAGTGGTAATGGCCAGATTAATGCATTAATAGATGAAAAATGATACAATAAAATCTTTAAGTGGGAAAGTGTAAGATTAAAAGGCTAGCTTGGGAGGAGTGGCATCAGGGTGGCTTGGCAGAGAGCGCCATAACTCACCTGAATTCACGGTGAAGAAAAGCAAATAACAATAAGTCCCTTTAAAGGACGCCCCTCATAAGGGCAAAGCATCACTAAACTGCCGCCTAAAAATCAATCACTCCAGTCAGTTCACGTCAACCTATGACGCTTATTAATTAAACAAATTTATTCCGAACCTTATTGCAATTTCAACACCTTTTTTACTCTCTCAAACCAACTGTAAACTAACTCTCGGGTTTCAGTTGTAGGCAGCGCATTACGCAAACCTGCAATTTGGTCCAGCTCGATAATGCCTGTTGGTTTGTTAAGCTTGATACCAATGGTGACTCTTTGTGGTTGGGGCAAACTGAACACACAATAATGCCCAGAGACAATACGAGTATGATAAACCGCAATACAGTGGTGTTGTTCAGCGCCTTCGGTGAAAAGCTCATCATAGTTTTTGATCGCTACAAAGTTTGCTTCATCTGGCACTAAAATAGAATATGGTTTGTCGGCATCAACAGGTCTTAATTTTTCACGCCTTATGTCATTACGCCTATTTATCCATTGCTGATGCAAATGCTCTAGCTCGGCGAATGACGATAGCTGACTAACACGTTTACCTGGGTCATTTACCCCCAGCTCGACTCCCAATGCGAGGGTATCTGATAAACATGAACGTAATGCCCTTCTACCTAGTTGGTTTTCACTGGCTATCGCCAGTCCTAGCTTAGTACCCGTTAAAAAGGGGTATTTATTATCTAAGCTTATTGCAACATAGTTAACTGAAGGGTAATGATTAAAAGCTCTATAACGTCTACAGTGTTTATCTAGCTGTTTTTTAACATGCTCTAACTCTAAATTTCGTTCATAGGTTAGGGTTAATTTATCAATAAACTTGAGCGCAGACTTAGTATCATCATAGCCTAGACAATGTAATATCTGTCGCTGGCCTAATTGGCTAACAGCTAATGCCATTTGGTTATCTACGGTATAATGCTCACAGATTAACACTAACAATAGTGGACGAGTGATGAGTAATTGGGCTGCTACGTCACTATTGGCAGCAAGCCATAACAATTGATATTGATGCTCAGGAAATGCTTGAGTTTGTTCTAAATACGCTGTGGGAATTTTACTCAGCCAGTCATCTAAGCATTGCTCATCGTGGATAATATCAAAACCCAGTCCAAGACCTCCTTCAAGTAACTCTTTGGCCTTAGTTTTAAAGACTCGATATGCCTGTAATTTACTGTGCCAGTCATGTAATTCAATATCATAATCAAAGCCAAATGCACTTGTGGGAATAGAGATATATTGCAAGTTACACTCCTTAAGTTGTTTGGGTTTTGCGTAAAGCCAATAAGTATTCATCACTGTAACCACCACAAAGTTGAATAAATATCGTTCGATTAGTACTGTTGACAGGAAGCTGAAACCTCCCTACGGTTTATTCTATGAGCTTCGGATATCCCTGCTAAATAATGCAGCCCACCGAAGACAAACGAAAAGCCATTTTTTAATGGCTTTTCGCTTTTATCCCCTCTGCCTTTATACGCCCTTTAAAATCCAAGCTTGATTAACCTATCTATTGCTTGTTTTGCATAGCGTCTTGCTATTAAATCTAAGTAAGCAGGGTTTTGTGTTTTAGGTAAAAAATCATCCATAAAAGTTGCAGGACGAATTAATGATAGTGTTTGATCATTTTTACAAATGAGCTCAACTGTTGGTGCCCCATCATAATCAACACCATAAATAATATACGTTGCCGGTGTTTGTGCATTTAGGTAATCATTAAGATCAGGAGATAAATCATTTAAGAAACTCCTCATAACAGAACGAGCCTTAAAAGGTTGTTCGTCATTACTTTCATTATTAGTGGCGAACTCAACTGACACACAACCCTTTTGATTTTCGCATTGGTAAGTATTGAGCTGCAGTTGGTATGGATACCGCTGCTCTATCCAGTTTGTCACCGTGTCTTCTACCGCGAGTAGAATAAAATGCATTGCAGTATATAAGGAACCGTAATAAAAAGTGCCATCAATATACAGCCTCACCCAGTCGCCATAAAACTTGCTTACGTATTTATCAGGTGCCTTTGCAATATATTTGGGGGTCTCCATTTCTTCTAAAATCGCGTCATCATGGGACTCTTGATATTGCCAGTAGGGAATATCATAACTAAGCAAATCAGGAAAATCGCAAATATCCCGCTCAGGTCTAAAGGGTTCATTCATGGTTAAGTGGTCTTTGCCTTTTACATACAGCTTTTGGCACTCGGCAAGATACTTGTGTTTCTGCGCATCGCTAGCATCGAGGTACACATTATCCGCCTCGTCATCATTCAGGCTCGAAATGCCAGGAAAATAAGCCTCTAAAATCTGCTGCTTTTTATATTCTAGGTCCACCATATTACCCCCTAATGTGTAGAACGTTAAAAGTTCCCTAAATTTAAAACATGGTTCATAACAGCTTCAAAGTCTCCATGCTCCCCTTCCAATAAAAGCGAAAGTGGTGTTTGACCGTTAAATAATGAGTGCTGATTTTTCATTGTCATGAAGCCATAAACATTATCTGGATTTGAAAAAACCTGTCTTAACCCGCCATGGATATTCAAAATGTAGCTTATACGTTTGACTTGATCTTGAGTTAAGTCATTTTGATTAGCGGCGCTGATGTCGTCTTTATTCTTAAAGCAAAGTAAGACTGGTATTTGATTTTCATTACAGCCCCATTTACCAAGAATCTTTAAGACTACCTTGAGTCCAACTTTAAAACCTTTCTGTGTAAGCTCCATACCAGCCTCCTACAAAAAACCAAAAACATATTCTTGAAAACTTAAGCGACTAATAATCACAAAAGTAAACTTGCTAAAAATAGAATAATAATCAAAAAACACTGTTGATTTATAAACCAAACAACTGTATAAATCAACAGTACAAGTAATTAATAACTAAATAAATGCATCTAAAAATAAGGACATAAGATGACTTAGGAGAATATTGTTATGCCAAAGACAAAAAAGTTGCCGCTAAACTCACTTGAATGGCACCAGCATCCAAAGCTCACAACTTTGTTGTCTGGCGATTGCCATCAGCTATCGACGCTTCCCGATCTTCAGTTTATTAGCTTTGCACAACTGCAGAGTATTCTTGATTCCTGCCCAATCCCTGTAGTGAAAAGAGCAAAAGTTGATGCTTATTACTTATTGGCTCCAATGCCCATCTTAAAACAGCTACTTGGTCATCCTGATTCCCATAAACTAACAGCATCATTAAATATTTATAGCGAACCCGAACCGACATTATCCACCCTAGCCTTAATTAAACCCGCATTGTTTTACCAAAAATATAAACGACTTCCTGAGATATTGCATAGCCGACTTGATAAAGCAAAATCAATTAACTTAGTCACTCCAAGTAAAAATCAAATAAGTCAGCTAGCCCAAATATCCCCTTCTGCTTTTCGTAAAATAACCCACTCACAAGGGGGCAGCCATGGGTAAGTCGAGTTCTATCGCCAAAAAAAATCGCCAACGAAACGCCGGTGGAGTGATGCCCGACCCCATCAAAATTGCAACGGCGCTCATAAAGCTTTTTAGCACGTTGAACAATAGAAACTATAAAAAAGTGAACAAAGAAAAGTTTCTCGTCGTTATTATCTATTTATGGCTCACTCAACGGCTAACAAAAGATAAGACCAACGATAAAAATGCTAAACCCGCCGATTTTTTTATCCCTGACTGTATTCGTGTAACAGGCAGTGAAGAGTGCCAAGAACATGCTTTTAGAACGGTCAAAGACGGTAGTCACTCTTGGGCTGAATATGCTCAACCCTACCCCACAAAACAAGGTGAAGTATTTCTCTGGCAACCAATACCTAAAGGGTTAAATGCATTGTTTAGGCCGTTTATTTCAAAACAACGATATAACACGCCTTGGCTATCAAGAAGTGAGAAAAATTTAATTATTGAGATACTGACTAAAAAATGGAGAAAATCAACATCTGTTATAGGATTTCCTAGCGCAAGAAAAGACAAATTATTCAATTACTTCACAAATTGCATTCTGGTTGATAATGAGCTTTCAAGCACGAGTAAATATGTCTTGCTACGAGAGCACAAATTGCACCACCGCAACGCCAAAGCTTATCAATCAGAAGACAGTGATCGGATCCGCTATCGAATATATCAGGCGCACGAACGTTATCTAGAGCATATTTTTACTCAAGTAAGGTTGTTCAATTGGGAAGCGATGCTTTCAATTAACTCCTCAAATAAAGAACAAAAATCAGAACTCTACTTAATCAATAAACACCGAGGGCAATCATTGCCAGATGAACTCATCGAAGAAGGCAGAATTGCCCAACTGCGTAAAATACAATACCAAGGAGGGACTGAGGAAAGAGCTGATATTCCGATCCAAATAGGCAGTTCAAAAGTACTACAAGAACATGAAGTGACTCATTTTTTTGCTTCATTACATGATGAAATTATTCGCTCTAAGCCTGTTGGTAAAGTTGAATTAAGTCAGCATATTGAGTATTACAACTTATGTACTTACCACCTTGCTTTACTGTTTGTATTTCTCACTGGTGTTCGTCCAACTCATGAGATTTCAATTGAAAAGGAACGTTGTTACAGATTAAGTACCTGTGCCGTCAGTGATAAAGGGCGA
Organism: Shewanella sp. 10N.286.51.B2; assembly: GCF_041469265.1. Classification (NCBI taxonomy): domain Bacteria; kingdom Pseudomonadati; phylum Pseudomonadota; class Gammaproteobacteria; order Alteromonadales; family Shewanellaceae; genus Shewanella; species Shewanella sp. 10N.286.51.B2. The sequence goes on along the minus strand of NZ_JBFRKH010000016.1, from coordinate 40,658 downwards.
CTGAGGCAAATCATTTTATGTGATTACTTTAGCCTACAGCTCAGACACTACCTCAGTTTACAACGATCATTAAGCACTCACCTTTCCAGCTCATTTAACAGTCCTTATCTATGGTATTTATGTGATCCTAGTGAACAAGCTTGCCCATTAACGGCTAAAAAGTTAAAGCTATTTATGCATGACAGATTAAAAAATAAAACCCCCTACATGCTGAGGCACACTTTTGCTCAATGCGCACTAACCAGTGTTTATCCTATCAGGCTAACAACCAGTCAGATCGACCGATTAATGGGGCATTCAGAATATGGTGAGCACTTTGGAAGTGATCATCTTTTTCCTGCAAACTTAACCACGATAAAGCAGCATTTAAACAGTTTAGCTAGTCGCTTTGACATAAAAGAGGTTTGCTATGTCTAATCGGTTTAATGGCTTAATACCTGCCGACATTATTCACTTTTATCAACGTGGGGGTGGCACTTGCGCAGAAGAGGATGAACTTTTATGGGTTATTGATCATTGGCCTGATAGCATGATGCCTGCAAGTGAACAATCTGCATACCAACGCGAAGTCACTTCTTATGAAATAAATTACTTAAGAAAAATCATCAAGACAATCCCTACAGGGAGACAAAAAAAGCTTAGAAATGCACTCAATGATCTACTCTGCTATTTAAGCGATGCACTTCACTGGCAAGTACCACCTGAAGTCGTTAATCAGTTAAAAGATAAAGATTTACAGTGGTTTGATCAGCTCAACCAATTTGCCCATCAAGCAGGTATGCTTCAAGATGGATACGAAGCGATTCGTACTCAATATATTAAAGTACGCCCGGCTGTAAGTAGTGAATTTACCGCTTTAGTTATTGGTTTAGAGGTCGCCCCGCTTTCAATTGAGTATCTAGCACATGTTCTCAATGAACCTAGCAGTATCAAACAAGAAGGCACTTCGCTTTACCTTGATATCACTCACTTAGCAAAAAAAAGTAAACTACAGCAAAAGCAGCATTTCACCCGCTATCATTTACCTTTGTTTGTATACCGTGTTTTACAGGACTATTACGCAACAACCTTTGCCAATGATAAGCACTCAACTTTAGACCATAAGAACAAAAAAGTAACTGCTAGCCAATTGGTGCGTAAACTTAATCTATATACACCAGTAACGCCTTTTTCGTTACCAGAGCTAAATGCTCAAAAATGGCACCTGCGCCTTCAATCGGTTTGGCTATATAGAGACAATATCGTACCGAGTTTTTTAAAAGACATTCGTGATCCAGAAAGGCATGTTGCGTTTAATAAACCAATCATCAAAACAAAAGAAAAGCATCTTGCCTTAACAGCCATTTATCAAAAGGATTGGAATGAAAATTGGTTTGAAGGGCTCAGCTCAAAAGCCAAAGTTAATCGATGGCCACATAAAACATTACGAAAAACATCGTTAAACAGTTCACAAAAGCCAGCACCAGTCCCAGAGTGGAACCCTCATAACATATTGCCAGCAATGCTTTTTCATTATAAAGCTGATTTAATCAAGTATGGCGGTGTCATTAAAAAAACGTTGTCTGATGACACAATTAATGCATACACCAATATTGAACAAGTTTTTGAAGATAACCCACTACCTTACGAAAAAACACTTGATAGTGACGCATTGCACTTATGGGCGCACACGGTTTATGACAGCTTAAGCAATGAGGGACATCAAAAATATGTTCACTACCTTTTCCGCTTTATGAGTCACCATCCTTTAACCGAGAATTTAGATATTTCAGAGTTTGATCCACCAACATCCACCCCCAGTGTTGACCCTAATTACCTCACATTAGCGGAATTAGACGAAGTCATTAACGCCTTGCTCACGCAAGACACTGGAGAAATGATGCAACGACTGTTCTGTGCAGTAGCCTGCATCATTGGTTACTTTGCAATGTTACGCAGAGGGGAAGTATTACGCCTTAGGATTCAAGATATCTTCTGTTACAGCACAGACAAACAGCAGTTTCATTTTGATATCAGAGAAACCACTGAAGGCAGTACAAAAAATAAAAGTGCCAGAATGGTACATGTCGTGATCCCCGAAGAATACGCTTGCTTAGTCAGGATGGTTATCGACATCAAGCAATCGGCCTCCGTAAATGAACCATTAATTGGGTTTGCAGATGAAAAAATGCATTCTAGGCAGTTACACTATCTACTCCCTATTACCAGAGCAATTAAGGCTGTTGCTGGTGAGGATGTCAGATTTCATCACCTTCGCCACAGTGGCATTTACCTTTTTATGCAACAGGCACTGCATCTCGCTTATGAAATATCACCTAATGAAACCACCGATGAAAGCTATTTACCTCGTTTACTCAGTCCAAGCGCCATAGCAAAGCGATTTCATTATTGGGTAAAAACCAAGCATTTCTCACAATATAATGACAATTTATTACTAAGTGAAATTTGTCAGCAAATTGGGCATAAATACTACTCCACAACCCGTTGGTCTTACCTTCATGGTATTGATTGGCTATACCCTTTTTACCGCTATGGCTTTGGCGAGCGACAACAACGTGAATTTAACCACAATGAGTTAAAGTACTTGCTAAGACTTAGTCCTACATCAAATGACCTATCACGACAACTCAGTCTAATTAATACTGATTATCGGGATAAAATGCCTAGTCAGAAGCAACAAGACGCTATTCTATTGACTGAGGTAACGCTCAAAAATTGGTTATTTAAAGCATCGCAAAAATCAACGTTAAGCATACCTGCAGTTCAAGATTTGCCACCCACTGACTCCTATGACATCGCACGCAATGACTTAGCATCTATTTGGCTTTCAAGCTGCGCCTCATGTCCATCAGGCCATTTTCTAAATGATTTATTAAAGCAAGTACGCTTAGGAGAATTAAATTGGAAAATGTTCAGTCTAATTTGGCAACGTTCAGGAAAGCACACCTATAAGCCATTAACTAAAAAGCAAAAAACAGCATTGTCGCTTCTTCCTGCTTTTGTACTCGATAGCAATAATCAAGCTGAGTTTCCTTTGCACATTATCTTGGCATGTAACAGTAAGAATGCTCAACTGATCACTCGCGTTTTTAGGACTCATCAATGGCACTGGTTATCCCTTGATTTTGAATTTGTCTGCAATCGAAAGACCAACATTCAAAGACAAGAAGCGCTGCTTAAAGAACAATTTATGATTAAAGGCGACACCTATCGCTGCATTAAACAATCAACTGGAAATAGTCATTTAATCATTACTTTTAAATTGAAGTTAAACACTAAAAATAAGGCAAAGTCCCAGCCCTCGCTAGACCGAGGTATTTATCAGCATTTACATCAGTTTTTAACAAACTTCCAATCACTTCAGTAGAAGAGGTATTTATGAATGAGCTCGTCATCCCACACACGCTATTTCGCTCTTTTGAAGCGATTAGTAAACAACTGCAAGCCAAAAAAGCGGATTACGGCGTCAGTGTTTTCATTTCACCAAAAGATGCAACGGTAACCTGGGTTGGCGGTAGCAACCCTAACTACTCGCTCATCGTTCAACCTTTAGAAAAAGGCCATGGACTTAAACAGGCTAAGTTTTACATTCCAGGTGACTTTTTTAAACACTCACTTAAATCAGTAATTGCGTTCAATAGAAAAAGCACTGGTTCCCTACTTTTGCCACTCATATTTGAATTGGAATACAAGAATGGGAAATACATAAATGCCACTCATGTTGAAATACCCGATATATCGATACCGTCACTCAATCCTATCTATCCGTCTTGTCGTAAATTTGACCTGTTAGCTGCTTTTAAAAAGCATGTTGAGTATATTGATACGCTGCCACAACGTGCGGTTGTTGAGTTTTCGATCGCTGATTTAGATAAGCTAGATATGAATGTAAATCCATTAGGCAACTTTGAATATTTACAGCTCGAATCCAACTCACATAACCTACGCTTTCAGCGTGGAGGAAACGTTGGAATAGAAACGTTATCAAGCAATATCCCACTGCCAGTAACTCTAACAATTAATAATGAAACCTATCAACAATTGCGCCATATTTGCCAAGAAACGCAATCACAAACGGTGGCTATTGCGCAAGAAGGTGAATTAATTACCATCCGTAGCCCTGAAAAAACAGTGACACGCTCAATTGCAGGGCTCACTGCATTTATAGAAACACAACAAAACCAATCAACGATTGAAGTCACTCTCATAGCAGATATTCAATCCTTTAAAGGTGAAATCGAATCTCACGCCGATTATAAATCGGAAAAAAAAGCCGACCAATGTTACTTCTTAATCGACGATAACAAAATATATATGTCCTCGACGATTAGTGCTGACGGCTTATCAAAAGCTGTTTATGCTAAATCGATAAAATCCGAACAAACCCGTTTGTACCGTTTTCACCCAAAAGAGCTAATAAACACTCACATAAATGACCTTATTAGCATGGCGCAAGTGAAAATTTGTATCGTCATCAATGAAAATCATGAACGCTTTTTTGAGTTTTATAGCAGCACAAAAGAAGGAAGCCTACCCTATGTACAAATTCCTGTAGAAACCATTGATACAAGCGTAAGCGATATAAATAAAATCAAAAATGGCTGTATAACAAAGACTGTCCAGGAAATACTTGAAACAACACTGCAAGAAAATGGATCAGCTCAGAACGAACAATTGGAGTTAATCGGTTTTTAGCAATGAGATTATAAAAGCAGATATTAGACAATAAACCACTGGACAAATAAACAGTATTAGTTATAGTAATAGATGTCTTTTTAACCAATAGTACTCAATAAAATGCTATTGGGAGAAAACACGAAATGAAAGATAGGAAGATAAAATTAAGAAGTAGAAGTAGAAGTAGAAGTAGGCAGTAATGGATTAACTTGCGCGTTTTAAAAGCCCTGTTAACCTAAAGAAACCTAAAAAAGAAGCAGTTGGGGCAGAGTGGCGGCAACCACTCTACCCCGTACCGGCTGCACTGACTATTAACCGAGCCCAGCCGATGGGCAAATTCTAACGAATTCCATTGGTAAGGGACAGATCTATTTAACGATCTGCAATCAATGGAGGCCACTATGGCTCATATTCGCATACGTCCAAACGGGCGCATTCAGTTCGACATGCATCTTTATGGCTGCCGTTTTCGTGAAGGCAGTAAATTGATGGCAACCCCTAAAAACCTCACCCAAGCTAAAGCGATGCTCAAAAAAATGAATGCTGAGATTGATTTAGGCAGCTTTCAATATCGTGACTATTTTCCAAAAAGTAAAAAAGTCGCTAAATTTGAGCAATTGCAGCGAGACAAACATCCTGACCGTGAATATCCATTTTTCAATGACTTTGCTAACCAATGGTTTGACCGAAAAAAGTCTACGTGGAAAAACAGTTACACCAGCACCATGCGCAGCACGCTTGATAAATACCTTATCCCTGAATTTGGTAATACCTTGGTGAATGAAATCACCTTGTCGCAAATTGATTATTTTCGTCAAGAACTCATGGAAATAATGAAAGACAGTGATAAACGCCAATTATCCAATCGCCGCATCAATTTTTTACTTTGGCCTGTAATTGCCATCATTAGCTTGGCCGCTGAAGAATTTAAATTTGAATATCCCTTAAGACGCTACAAAGCGCTGAAGGAAGAAAAAGCAGAGTCGCACCCGATGACGATTGAAGAAGTGCGCAAGTTCTTAGACAAGGTGCCACAAGAGTGGAAGGATTACTTTATTATCCGATTTTGGACTGGGATACGCAGCTGCGAGATACACGGCCTAGAATGGCAGCATATTGATTTTGAACACCGTTTAATTCGTATTCGTCAGAACTGGGTAAATGGTGAAGTGTGTGATGTTAAAACGCCTAAATCACGCCGTGACTTAAAGATGTGCGATACCATCTACAAAGCCTTTAAACGCATTAAAGATTCGTATGAGGCTGGTTATGCCCCCTATTCTGACTTTGTGTTTACCGGCAAATCAGGTGCGCCACTGGATACCCACTATGTGAGTAAAGCATTATGGTACCCCACATTAATCAAAGCAGGACTTAAACGCAGACGCGCTTACGAGACGCGTCACACTGCAGCAGTGCTTCATATCGCAGCCCTTGAGAATCCCTTGTACATATCTCAAATGCTTGGTCACAGCGATACTCGCTTATTGTTTGACGTATATGCCCCTTATGTAGCGAATGCATCACGTACTGATGGAAATGCATTTGATACGCTGATGCGAAGTGAAGGCTTTTCTTAAAGGTGTAGACGTTTTAATAAAATCCCCATTTTATAATTTTGCCTCTAAAAGCAAAAAACCAACTCATTGTGAGTTGGTTTTGTTGGTAATTCAAAAGTAATCTAATCTAGAGCAGTGTTTTAATTACTTTAGCAAAATCATCACCGAGCTTTTTGTCGCGCAGGCCATATTCAACAAAGGCTTTCATGTAACCTAGTTTGTCGCCGCAATCATGTGATTTACCGGTCATATTGAACGCTTCAACAGTATCTTGTTCAATTAGCATATCAATCGCATCTGTTAACTGAATTTCGTCACCCGCTCCCGCTGGTGTCTTAGCTAATAGATTCCAGATTTTTTCTGATAGTACATAACGACCAACAACAGCTAAGTTTGATGGAGCAGTCCCAATGGCAGGTTTTTCTACCATAGCTTTGATTTTAGCTGAATCACCTGGGGCGATTTCATCACCATTACAATCTGCAATACCGTATTTATTCACTTCATTATCTGGTACTGGCGCAACCATAATCTGACTAGCAAAACTGGTTTGGTAACGTGCCATCATCGCAGCTAAGTTTTCAGTTTTTTGGTTTGCTGTATATTCATCCAAAATAACATCAGGTAGTACCACAGCAAAAGGTTCATTACCTATACAAGGTTTAGCACACAACACTGCATGCCCTAGGCCTTTAGCCTCACCTTGACGCACATGCATAATGGTTACATCTTTAGGGCAGATAGACTGAACTTCTTCTAAAAGCTGACGTTTAACTCGTTTTTCAAGCGTTGATTCAAGCTCGTAAGATTTATCAAAGTGGTTTTCAATGGCATTTTTACTGGCATGGGTAACCAGTACAATTTCTTTAACACCAGCAGCTACACACTCATTAACGATATATTGAATAAGCGGCTTGTCCACGATAGGAAGCATTTCTTTTGGAATCGCTTTAGTTGCAGGAAGCATACGTGTGCCAAGACCTGCAACGGGAATAACAACTTTCATGAAAAACCTTATTTAATTAGGTGACTGAAAAATAATGATAAAAATATACTAGACTAAATTAACCACATTTTGAACAGCTGGTTTGTTTTTTTCTGTTTGCTGATAAAGCAAATCACAAATACCATCCGATGGCGCAAAGCCTGTTGGCGTAGTTAATAAAATGTCTCGTATTGTGGCATGGTCAAAAGCATGACAAGCGGCATCTAAGCGCTCAAGAATTTTCGAATACTCTGCCCATGGCAAATGAACCTCATTGGCTGTCATAATTCTTTCGTGCTCAGTACCCGTGACATCATCACCAATTAGTAACTCTTCATAGAGTTTTTCACCTGGGCGTAATCCACTATATTCAATCGCGATTTCACCTTCAGGGTTTAATTCATCACGGACATCAAAACCACTTAATCGGATCATTTTGCTGGCTAAATCGACAATTTTGACTGATTTACCCATATCCAATACAAACACATCACCGCCTTTACCCATAGCGCCAGCCTGAATAACCAATTGCGATGCTTCAGGAATGGTCATAAAGAAACGGGTGATTTCTGGGTGAGTTACAGTTACTGGTCCGCCATTGGCAATTTGGGTTCTAAATAGCGGTACTACAGAGCCTGATGACCCTAAAACATTACCAAATCGCACCATACAAAAGCGAGTTTGATGATCCTCTTTTGAAAAAGCTTGTAACACAAGCTCTGCCATACGCTTGGTTGTGCCCATAACGTTAGTTGGTCTTACCGCTTTATCTGTTGAAACTAAAACAAAGGTTTCAACTTTTGCAGCAATAGCCGCTCTTGCTGTGTATAGGGTGCCAAACACGTTATTTCGTACACCTTCAACAACATTGTGCTCAACCAGTGGCACATGCTTATAAGCTGCGGCGTGGTATACAGTCTGAACGCCAAAAGACTCCATAATCGCTTGAACACGATTTTCACGCTGAACCGACCCCATCATTGGCAAAATGCGCACATTAAGCCCAAGCTCTTTTGCAGTAGCAGATAGCTCTCTTTCAATGGCATAAAGCGAATATTCAGACAGTTCGAATAACACTAATTTTTTTGGTGATTTTTTTAAAATTTGACGACATAATTCTGAGCCGATAGAGCCGCCAGCACCAGTCACCATAACCACTTTATCGGTAATATTGGCGGTTAATAAATCTTGTCTAGGCGCGACCGAATCACGCCCTAATAAATCATCAATTTCAACTTCTTTAATATCACTATAAAGTTTATTACCACTTACCAGATCGGCCATTGCAGGAATGGTTAACACCTGAGTAGATAGCGACTCTAAACGATTAAGAATGTCTTTACGTTTGGCTCTGGTTGCACTGGGTATTGCAAGCAACACTTTGGTTGCTGCTTTTTGAGTGATGAGTTTACGTATGATTGAGGGTGAATGAACATGAACACCTTGGATTACGCTGCCATGTAGCGCTTCATCATCATCGACAAAAGCGTAAGGATAATATTCATGGCTTAGCACCAAAGAGTTCAGTAATTGACGACCACTGACCCCTGCACCATAAATAATCACTGGCTCACCATGACGTTTAATACCTGAGCCAACTAAAGAACGAACAAGTGCACGCGTTCCCCCTACAAACACCAAAGCGAACATGGCATATATGATAGGAACAGTGCGAGGCAGATGCGCTTCAGTAAAATAAGAGACGAACACTAAAGTGACAGTTGACGCGACAATACCAAGTAAAATAGCCGTTATTGCTTGTAAGCTCATATAACGCAATACCGCGCGGTACAAACCAAACTTGGCGAACGCTAAAATGCTGAAAGGAATACTTGTAGTAACCAAAGCCCAGTAATGCCCATTAAGCAACACACTGACATCATCAACTCTGACTAATAACGCAGCCCAAAAGGCAAAGCTTAGAAAAACAGTGTCAATTGCGATACTCACTAAACGTTTTTGACTACGCTCTAAACGAAACAACTTTTGCAAAAAATCCATTTTTCGCTCCATAAACTTAAAAATCATAGTGTATTACTTCTTTAAATACGAACGCCTCACCACTATACCATTTACAGGGTAATATGAGTAATGCGTACAACTAGCTTAGGATATTATATGTGAGAGCATGAAAGAACACGAAGAAAAAACTTAACTTGTGCACTACTCTGGAATTGTAGGAATAAATGTGAACAGAAAACCGATGAGACACATTTTTATCGACTTTTTTGATAATGAGACAGAAAAAATTAGCGCTAGTTTAAGTAAATCAATATTCTAGCGCTAAAATCATAATAGATAGATAGCAGTAGATTGACTACTTTATAGCATCACCGCTGCCACTGCCCGTAACTGTCATCATGATATACTTGAAGTAATCTTTAACAGTTAGGCTATCAATCATTTGTTTGTCAGTTTTGGCTAACAAAGCAGGTGTAGACATATCAATGTTTTGAACTTGAGCTAAACCAGTTACACCAGGTACAACATCATAAACACCTAACGCATCACGCTCTTTAATCAGTTCTTCTTGGTTAAATAAATTTGGGCGAGGGCCAACCAAGCTCATTTCACCTTTAACCACATTAATTAGTTGTGGTAATTCATCAATTTTAGTTTTACGCAAAAAATTACCTAGTTTAGTAATTGAAGCATTGCTCGCCAAGTGACTAGCCACTGACTTAGTTTCAACTGACATAGTGCGAAACTTAATCAATTTAAACGGCTTTCTATTTCGACCTACACGAGTTTGGACAAAAATAGGCGAACCAGTATCAAACATACCAATAATCATGACAATAAGTAACACAGGCCAAAGCAACAACAAGCCAAAGAAGGCTGCTAAAAAATCGATAAAACGAATCATGTAAATACTCTATTGATTTTTACTAAAAATAAATGCTTCTGCGGTTTCTTTAAAACCTTGTTCAAGCGTTTGTGGGGGAACCCAATCTAACGTGTCTTTAGTATGTGATATATCGACTTGTAGAGACCCTATAAGCCTATTTACTACATCAGACTTACCTGTTAGCTTGCCAACTAAGCGATAGCACCACAATGGTATCGGCAGTAATCTACTCGATTTTCCAAGTGCATGTGACATATGCTTTACCATTGAGGCAGTAGAGACATCATGATCATCAGAAACTAAGAATACCTGATTAGCAGCCTTTGGATGCTCAATGCAGGTCACTATCAAATCAACAAGATTCTTTACTGAAACTAGACTACGTTTATTATTTTTTATACAACCAAAAGGGAGCGGTAAACCTTTTGAAACTAAATTTAATAGAGAAGCAAAGTTAGCCTTGACCCCAGGACCATAAACTAGTGTTGGACGTATAATAACGACTTCTAACCCCGTTTCTCTAGCAAGTTCCAACAACTTTTCTTCAGCTTCAGATTTAGACTTTCCATAAAAATCTTCAGGAGATCGAATATCATTCGATTTGAATGGTTTATTTAGCTCTGTTGACTCACCGTTAACTTTAACGCTACTGATATAGACAAACCTCTTAACACCAGCTTTAAAAGCTTGACGAGCTAAGTTTATCGTGCCTTCAGTATTTACTTTTAGGTATTCGGCTAATGGATCTAATAACTCATCATTCATTATGTGCGCTCTAGCAGCACAATGGATAATGACGTCCCTATCTGTTAAAGCACTCGTATAATCAGTTTCAGCATCAATTTCATATTGAAATAAGCTCACATTCCGGAAGTCATTAAAATATTCTAACTTAGTTCGACTAATCAAATGTAAATCATATCCAGCTAATCTCCCAAGTAAATTTCGCCCTATAAAGCCTGATGCGCCCGTTAACAATAACTTCAAATTTTATATTTCCCTGTACAATGATTCGTATTGCTCAGCTACTATATTCCAAGTGTATCTTTTCATCGCAATTTGTTTCATTTTTTCATTATTAGCAGATAAAGACTTATCAGCAAGTAGCTCCGTCAAGTCTTTAGCTGTTGAAAAATAAAGAGCCTCATCCTCTGTAGTGAATCGATTAAACACACAATCAAAAGCATAAATTTGCTTACTAAAATGCATAATTTCTACTAAAGATGGATTTGTACCACCTACAGAATGACCATGAACATACCCCATACAATTATTTCTATAATCAAAAAGCGCATTCAAATCATAAATAGGGTCTATTATTTCAATATTATCAAAAATAGAGTATTTAGCTTTCAACTGTTGACCATAAACACTTGAATCCCAGTTTCCAACAATTTTATATTTTACATTAGAATTAGAAAATGCTTCCAGAATCATATCTACATTATTTTCAGGTTCTATTCTACAGACAGTAAAAAAATAATCAGAATAATTACCATCAACATTTGAAATTAATGCATGTTCTCCACCATAAGCTATAACTTCGGAATCAATACCATATTCAGAATTTATATAATCACTTATACCGTCATTATCAGCCACTATCACATCAGCGTACTTTACAGCCATTCCTTCTGAAAATTTTAGGAACTTTTTAGCAAAACCACTCCATTTATCTCGTTTCCACTCAATTCCATCAACATTTACTACTAACTTTGATTTCGAAATCAGTTTAAAAATAGGAAGAAAGATACAACCAGAAACGCCTAAAATAACAACAACCTTGGGTCTAGTTATTAAAGTATGGATCATTGATGCTATATCATAAAAAATGCTAGATATACCATTTGCAGAAATAGGCAAATAAATTAACTTAGCACCTTTGTAAGTTTCAAGTTTATTATCATAACTGGTCGAAGAACAATAAACGGTATAATCGTAACCTCCGATATTTTCATTAACCATGTTATCAACTAAAGTTTCCCACCCACCGTAACAAGCAGGCAATCCTACTGTTCCAACTATTGCAATTTTGGTCATTATAAGCCCACTACCTCTGAAAATTTCTTACCAAGTATATCTTTATTGGATAAAGATGGCTCTTCACTAAAAGGCCATTTAATGTCTATATCACTATCATTCCAAACAATTGAAACTTCTGCCTTAGGATTATAATAATCAGTACATTTATAAACAAATTCAGCTTCATTACTAGTAACATAAAAACCATGAGCAAAGCCTTCAGGCACCCAAAGTTGGCGCTTATTCTCTGCAGAAAGATACTCACCAATCCACAAGCCGAACGTAGGAGAACCCTTACGAATATCAACAGCTACATCAAATACCTCTCCAGAAACGACTCGGACTAATTTGCCTTGTGTATTTTCAGTTTGATAATGCAAGCCCCGCAAGATACCTTTCTTGGACTTTGAATGATTGTCTTGTACAAATCGTGTCGGCTTACCAGTAACTAACTCTTCAAATTGCTCTTGATTCCAGGTTTCCATAAAGAAACCGCGTTCGTCGCCAAACACGTTTGGCTCTATAATTTTCACATCAGGAATACGGGTATCTATTACTTTCATGCTCTTATCCAGTGTAAGCTTGAATTTTATTTAATGCAGTCTTCCAGTCACTTGCTTCGATAGAGAATGCATTGGTAATTTTGTCAGTATTTAAGCAGGAATTACTTGGACGCTTTGCAGGCGTTGGATATTGCTCTGTTATGATACTAGTAAGGTTAGGCTTTTTCTTGATAATGCCTTTTTCGAGTGCTGTATCAAAAATAGTTTCAGCAAACTCGTACCAGCTCACATGAGGTAAACCTGAAAGGTGGTAAATCCCATATTCAATTTTATCATTCTGGCTAATTCGTTCAGCTATTTGGATTAATGCTTTAGCGATATCAACAGCGTAAGTCGGCCCACCAAATTGATCTCCAACTATACTCAATGCGTTGTGAGTAGCACCTAAGCGAAGCATTGTTTTGACAAAGTTATTTCCATTCTCGCCAAAAACCCAAGCTGTACGAAGAATGATATGTTTATCGCATACTTCTGCTACTGCAATTTCACCTGCCAACTTGCTTGAGCCATAAACACTTTGCGGATTTGTGATATCACTTTCATCATATTCACCAACTTTATTGCCCTCAAAAACATAATCCGTTGATATATGTAGTATTGCAGCCCCTACGTCTTGCGCTGCTTGTGCTAAATATTTCGGGCCATCACGGTTAATAGCATAGGAAAGTTCAACTTCTTCTTCTGCTTTATCGACTGCTGTATGCGCAGCTGCATTAATAATGATAGTAGGTTTAAACTCAATCACAGCTGCATTAACGGCTTCTTGATTCGTAATATCAAGACTATCTCTATCAAGCGCTAACACTTCTCTATTGGCACCCTTAGCTAATTGCTCAGTAAGACTACAGCCTACTTGTCCATAACATCCTGTAATTAGTACTCGCATTAACTTACTGCCTTCTTTTGGTTTTCATTGACCAAGCGAGTCAAATACTGACCGTATTCATTCTTCATCATCGGCTTTGCAAGCCTCAGTACCTGCTCATCGCTTAACCAACCGTTACGCCACGCTACTTCTTCTAAGCAGGCAACTTTTAAACCTTGTACATTCTCAATGGTTTGTACAAAAGAAGACGCTTCGTGAAGGCTTTCATGAGTGCCTGTATCTAACCAAGCAAAACCGCGACCTAATAACTCCACATTCAGTGATCCGTCGTTTAAGTACATTTCATTCAACGTGGTAATTTCAAGCTCACCACGATGCGAAGGTTTAACTTGTTTTGCCATTTCAACAACGCGGTTATCGTAGAAATATAGACCTGTCACAGCATAGTTTGATTTTGGTCTGTCTGGTTTCTCTTCAATCGATACAGCTTTCATATCTTCATCAAATTCAACCACGCCAAAACGCTCTGGGTCTTTTACCTGGTAGCCAAATACGGTTGCACCTGACTCACGCGATGCGGCGCTTTTTAATGTATCTGAAAAAGATTGGCCATAGAATATGTTATCGCCCAGAACCAAACATACGCTGTCACCGCCGATGAAATCATCACCAATAATAAACGCCTGCGCTAAGCCATCTGGACTTGGTTGGATGGCATACTCTAGATTAATGCCAAAATCAGAGCCATCACCAAGCAGACGCTTAAAGCCTGCATTATCTTCTGGCGTGGTGATAATTAAAATGTCTTTAATGCCAGCCAACATTAATGTTGAAATCGGATAAAACACCATAGGTTTATCGTAAATAGGAAGAAGTTGTTTTGATACACCTCTAGTCAATGGGTATAGGCGAGTTCCACTGCCCCCGGCTAATACAATACCTTTCATTACGCTTCTTCCTTCGTTGTCAGTGACTCTACACCTAGACGTTCTCGCTGATAACTACCATCTTGTACGTGTTGGCACCAGTCTTGGTTAGCTAAATACCATTGAATAGTCTTTCTAAGGCCTGTTTCAAACGTCTCTACTGGCGTCCAACCAAGTTCACGCTGCATCTTACTAGAGTCAATTGCGTAGCGTCTGTCGTGGCCGGGTCTATCAGTTACATAAGTTATTTGCTCTTTGTACTGAGTTTCTTTTGGCACTAAAGAATCTAAAATCCCGCAAATTGTCTGAACTACTTCTAAGTTTTGCTTTTCGTTATGCCCACCGATATTGTAGGTTTCGCCGACATCACCTCCAGTCACTACTTTATAAAGTGCTCTAGCATGGTCTTCAACATATAACCAATCACGGATTTGGTCGCCTTTACCGTAGATAGGTAATGGCTTTCCTTCTAATGCATTTAAAATAACCAGTGGGATCAGCTTTTCAGGAAAGTGGTATGGGCCATAGTTATTTGAACAGTTGGTTACTATCGTTGGTAGGCCATAGGTTCTTAACCAAGCGCGAACAAGATGGTCAGAACTTGCCTTAGATGCAGAGTACGGGCTTGAAGGTTCGTATGATGTCGTTTCGGTAAATAACGGTAACTCTTTATTCCCTGAAAGCTTTGCTCCATCTTCAATATCGTCAGGGTGCGGTAGATCGCCGTAAACTTCGTCAGTAGAAATATGATGAAAACGAAATGCTTTCTTAGCTTCTTCAGTCAATGTGTTCCAATAAGCTCTTGTAGCTTCAAGAAGAGTGTAAGTGCCCACGATATTGGTTTGAATAAAATCTGCAGGCCCTGTGATAGAGCGATCAACGTGAGACTCTGCCGCCAAATGCATAACAGCATGAGGCTTACATTGGCTGAAAACTCTGTCTAATTCTGCACGGTCACAAATATCAACTTGCTCAAAAACATAACGTTCACTAGTATCGATGCTTACTAAAGACTCTAGGTTACCTGCATAGGTTAATTTATCGACATTTATAACACTATCTTTTGTATTATTAATGATATGGC
The DNA here is from genome assembly GCF_041469265.1 of Shewanella sp. 10N.286.51.B2. Lineage (NCBI taxonomy): Bacteria > Pseudomonadati > Pseudomonadota > Gammaproteobacteria > Alteromonadales > Shewanellaceae > Shewanella > Shewanella sp. 10N.286.51.B2. The sequence goes on along the minus strand of NZ_JBFRKH010000016.1, from coordinate 25,168 downwards.
GCACGACTGCTGAACCGATGAAACCAGCTCCACCTGTAACAAGTATTTTTTTCATGCAATATTTACCTAATAATTAAACTTATAATTACAACAAATCATTTTTATTTAAGAACGCGTTCAAGTTTTCTGTATAAACTGTGGGAGAGAACTTTTTCGAGGTCTCCTTTGCACATTCTGAATATTTTTTCCAAAGCAAATAATTAGAAGAAAGCGACCTTAAAAAGTCACAAATATTATCAATCTCATGCGCACTAACACTTATTCCGTTATTAGAGTTAACTATTTCCAATGGTCCACCTACAGGTGGCGCTATAGCGGGGCAGCCATAACTCATCCCCTCAATAATTGAAAGTCCAAATGTCTCAATACACTGTTCAGGGAGAGTTAAGTTAGCGACACAAAAACTAGAAGCATATAACTCTGCAATATTTTTAGGCCTAACGACAAAAGTCATATTAGAAGGCAAGCTAATATCCTTCATAAAATTAGTAAACTCTGAAGCTTCGCAATTAAGAGCACCAACAAATGAAAACTCAGGCAGGTTAATTGCTAATTGTATGAGTTTATAAACACCTTTATACTCCCTTAAAGAACCTGCAAAAAAAACCTGCCTGTTAGCGAATTTAAATTTATAATCTATGTTACCATCTATTTCAAAGTCGCTTCTTAGGCCATTATGGATAACGACTTGCTTTGGCTTAACTAGCCCTTCGTCTCGCATTAAATAGTTAGATACAAATATCACATAATCCGCTGTAACATTTACTACAGCACGAAGAAAAGACTTAAGTATGTATGGTGATATATAAGATTCATGCACATAATAAATCACTTTATTAGATAAAGCTTTACCCACTAGACCTGCAGCAAAGGGGAGCAAAGTATTTACAACTAAAGTTGTTGAATTTCCTTTAACCCTAATCTTAATGATTATATAACTCAAAACAATTGAAAGGTGTAACTGAGATAAAAGGTAGTAGAAAAGCTTCAGGATTTTCTTTTCACTATATTTATATAAAATATTTATTCGATTAATTTCTAGATCATCAAGAAAGCCTTCATGCTGGCTAGTTAAAAGATACTTTTCACCAGAACAGTTCATTGCGCAAATAGCATCTCGAAGAACTCGAGGACTGCCACTGAAGTCATTAAGTAAATGAATAAAGATAAAGTTATTATTTTTCATGAACGATACTTCAATATTCTGGATGGAACACCACCAATCACTGTATCGTCAGGGAATATACCATTAACAACGGCACCTGCAGCTATGATACAACCGTTTCCTACAATACTTCCATCTAAGATTGTTACTTTTGCACCAATCCAACAATTACTTCCTATTTTTATTCCTTTTCGTGTGACTCCCTGTTGTCGAATTAACGTCTGTAAATCTGAGAAAATATGGTTTTCCGGATGAATACTTAAATATGCCCCAGCTATGGTATTGTCACCGATTGTAACCCCCCCCGCTCCACCAATATGTGCAAACTCCCCTATACCTACATTAGAACCAATATAAATCCCTTCGCCTAAATTTGCGAGAGTACCACTAACTTTGATAATTGAAAAAGAGCCGATGGAAGAACTACCGCCGATATGTAGCCCCTGTCTACCTAGTCCATCAATTACAGAGAAACTGCCAATGGACACCCCTTTACCACATTCTATGCTAGATGTGCTAGATAAGGAGACCGAAGAGCCTACTGATACGAATTGTCTAAAGTGTATAAACCCTCTTATAAATGAACATATCTGACGTCTGCATAAAGTGAATAAATAACTATTAGTAATGGCTTCATCTAATACTAAGCTTCTTTTTTTTATTTTAAGCACTGCAAATTTTAACGTGGATTTAATCATATTGTTCCTTAATGCTATGAAAATATAATTACCAAACATTGAAGGTAAGTGATACATAAATTTTCTACTGACAATTTAGATGTTTTTGATACTATTTTTGCTCTGCCAGTTTTTAATTGCTTTTTCATAAAGGTCGTCAAAAAGCACTACACGTTTATCCCAGTGATACTTATAGAAGCTCTCTTTTACGCCTGGTACAAGCTCAGTTAGTATCCTTTTATCTTTTGAAATATTATCGAGAGCACGTCCAAAACTTTCTACAAGTTTAGGATAGTCGGCAAGCTTAACCTTTATCCCTGAGTTTTCAGATATTATGTCCCGCATCCCACAGTGATCAAGCGACATTGTGGGTACCCCATTTTGTATCGATTCCCATATTACAGTCGTATTAGCTTCACTAACACTAGTGATCACATGTAAATCAGCATTTTGAATGGTTTCTAGAACTTGTTTTCTCGATATGTGTCCATGCCAAACAAAAACAGAACCTAAACCTCTCTCCTCCGCATAGGCAGTCAAATCATCTTTTAGTGGCCCATTCCCCAAAACATGTACCGTAAATACATGTGGGTCATCTATATATTCAAAGGAATCAATTAATAGCCGGAGTGCCTTCCTAGCATCAATACTACCAATCCAGATAAGATTGACTTTATCGGTACATTCCCTATGCTTTATTTCGCCAAGATACTCACCAATGGTCCCATTTTCAGGAAGATATACCGATTTAACGCCATGGATAGTTTCGAATACATCTTGATTTTCCGTTGTCGCAGTTAACAATAAATCAGTTGCCTTGAGCGCTTTCTTTAATCTAAAGGAATACCTTAACTGAAACAAATTTAATACTTTTCGAATCAACAGTTTAACTTTACCAGACTTTGGTAAAGCACTTAATAATCTGGAGTCTAGACTGTTAGCGCCCCCGATTGGGCCCCAGAGGTATGGTAAGCCTAACTTCCATAAGTAACCGGGTTCACGATAACCAATTGGGCTTTGGAAATGAACAACGTCAAAATCATCAACATTTATATTCGACTTGCAATAATCATAAACGTCCTTATGCCAACGGCGATAAGCCACATAGAAGCTATAGGTAAAATAACCTTTCTTATTAAAGAAATTGAAACTATTAGTCAAATTACTTGGTAAAACTCTATGCCATTCTACATTATCTATTTTCCGCCTTTTATGAAAATCCCTCATGTCGTCATCATCACCAATATGCGCTCCTGATGTACCATACAACACAGTGACCTGGTGATTTTTCGCGATTTGGGTTATATGATTCCAAGCAACTGAATACTCAGAACCACGATAAGGAGATACTGCATATGTTAACAATAAAATTTTCAAACTATACCCTTAAAAAAATCGTTTGAACATAAAATTCCACAATGACTACTAATTATTGTAAACTAATCGAAGATGTGCATATGGAAAATAAATAGTTATAGTTTTTATCTGTTATAACTTTTAGCCACCTATCTATAGACTATAAAGACTTTATATTTATACATTTACATATAAAGATATAAAGATATAAAGAAACTACAAGCCACAACTCACCTCATCAACGATCCTTTTAAAATTAGTATATGCATACTCACGACTATACAAGTTGGTATTGCCATCAAAAACAATGCCCCTAACCTCGCTACTTGCAGTAGACACTAAATCATTTACACCTACAACTTCGACACCACTATTAAATAAAATATTATAAGCTTCATTATTATGAAGACCTGAGTAAATTACCGGTTTATTAAATAGCAAATAATCAAAAACTGATGTTGTTGGCTCCCAAATAAGACTATCTGAACAGCTTAACAAAAAACAATCACAGACATTCAACTCGGTTAAAAAGCTCTCTCTCTCGAAATTACTTGTATTTTCATAAGTTAGGTTTGGACATTGAAGAATATACGCCTCTAATTCAGGGTAACAATTCCCCCAATGCCTTAGTATAACCTCCTGAGTACTAGCAAGAGCATCTAATTCGTCAACTACCTGTCTTAAATTAGCATTATCCCTAAATCGATAAATACTGCCAACCCAACCGACAATAAGGCTATTTTTTTCTGAACTACTCTTCAAAGCCAACCGCTCGGAGACGAATTTTTTATCCGCCAATAAATATCCGTTATTCACATTCACCACAGGCTTGCAACAACTAGTTTCTACCATACTAGTGGAAATTGATCCCACCACAGTAATATAATCTGCGTATTGCAGACGCTGATAAACATACTTAACTTGTAAGACATTTTTTATTCTAACAAGGGTATTTATTATTTTACTTGAACCAATATTTTGCACTGCAGATAAATTAGGTTGGTCCCTTAAATCTGCTATACACTTAACATCCAATTCACTGCAAAACTTGACTACCTCCAACAACCCATAATCTGGTAGCGAAACAACTACCAGGTCATATTCGGGAAGCAAACCGCGTAACAAGCTATAAATTTTCTTTCTATTTATCCACGCCCTATAAGAAGTCGAAAACAAACGTTTACTAATACTTTTAACTCTGCCATCAAACGAAGTCTTATCTGATAAAACGAGCACTTCAACCTCATGCTCAACACTCATAGTATCGAACAAGAAATTCATTCGCTGTGCAGCAACATTGTTATTCGGACTGAATACCGGTGCTACTAATAATATCCTCATGAATGCCCCTTTAACAAATACAAACCAATAAACACAAAAAAACTTAAAAGATAGCTAATGGGCTTTACCTCGGAAAATGAAAACTCATTCCCTCTTTTGTACATTAGCCCTGATAACAATATAAATATAACCAGGTATCGTATACGAATGTCGGCCACCCCCAAGAGAAATACTGAATACATAACAGTTACGTATAAAAATGCAACTTTATAATAGCCAATAATCTGGTTGCGTATAAATACTGCGTGAAACATTAACGGGTATATGACAAAGTAATTAACCCAACCTCCCAATACTATTATGGCTACATCAAACATTGTATAGATTGAAAACAATTGTTCTTGTGAGTATTTAATTGAATCAATAAGAAAACTGACCGGATGCGGGGTAAATATGAAGCTAACAGCAGCGATTCCCCACCTAGGCATAAAGCTCAAAAAGAAACCGAAACTTATTGCGCCACCATTCATACCATCCGACAATAGTTCTTTTACAGAGTCGCTAGATTCGTTAGCATGATTAAGAACACTCAAAAAGCTTGACGCGAACCTCCTTAACACTTCATCTTTAAAAACTATGAACACCAAGACACTTAAACAAAAAAATATGAATAGATAGCTTTTTTTATAAAAAGAATCAATATATAACCGATAAGAACCAAGCAATAATATTAGCGCCATAAAGAATGGCCTGAATAGGTACATAGTAAACATAAGAACCGAATAAGGAAGCAGCAATCGCCTCTTACTCTTGACGCTCACTAATAACAATATTACGCATGACAATATAAATATTATATAAAAATCCCTAAGATTCCTAATAACAATAAATATGACGTACGGGTGAAACAACATCAAAAACTCTAATACACAAACCCTTTCCTTTCTACGCGTAATCAAAAGGTATACCGAAAGAAATATGAAAATATTACTTATTTTTTGGGATATAGCAACAAAGCCTGGCTCAGAAAATGACTGCGCGTTTACCCAGTTCATAAAAAAATAAAAGTTTTCATACTGCATTAGATTAAGAATCCCATCTAAACTCAAGTTGTACGTGGACTCATAATATAAGCGAGGGTCTGACGGATTAAAACTTTGAACAAATTGAAGTTCTAAGTATAGTTGATTAATTAATACTATTGACGAGTATATTAATGCAACACAGAAAACAAGATGGTCACGCTGTCGCCTAGGAGTGTAATTAAATACCAGCAAAAAAAACAAAAAACATAAAGGAAATGTAATCATAAACTTATACCCTTAAGATTAACTCCTTCGACATGAAATATCATAATCAAGCCATCCTAATAAATAAAATAACCCAAGGGCTGAACAATTCTAATAGCCACTTCAACATGATAATCAAAAATCCATTAACCCAGCTAAAGACTTTAAGTTAAGTTATTTAGCATTTTGGTTACGTTATACTTCTCAAAGACTGCTTTTATTTGCCCATCATTACCTAGTGCATTTACATTGGTAATAGATAAAGCTATATCCTGAGAATGTTGACAAGATAGAAATCTCTCATTAAACGTTCTAGAATCATTTACTCTTTTACACTTTACATTATTTATTAAAGACATCGCTTTAAACCATATGTCATCAGCAGCTGGAGCTAGCTTAGTGAACTCCTTAACATTCAAACATTCATCACTAAGTAAACCTGAAGGATAAAATACTCCACCAACACCAATTGGGACATGTAAATATGATGGAGCATTATCTTTAAAGTCATGCATCCAGTCTGCATAGCTTTTAACTTTTCCCGTATTGTCTAAAATTATGCTATGCACCATATATGAAATAATACAGTCCGGATATAACTTATGTTCTCTGACTAACCCTTCAATTAGATCATAAGGATAGAGTACGTCATCATCAATGGTAATGATATTCTTACCTGGATACTTCTGTAACGTAGGTATTAGCTTTTTATAAGAACGATAGTTAGGACAAAAACACACCTCTAAACCTCGTTCAATTTGCTTATGTAATATTAACGGTATTGTTTCCAGTGAGAATTCATTCTCATCCAACCAAAGAACTATTTTATCTGGCTTAACAGTTTGCATACCAATAGATTCAATTACCAAGTGTACATCATGAATTCTTTTGTCATAGGTTGTTAGGCTAACAATAACTCCAGTTTCATCATTAATACCACTTTTCACCAAAGACTCTGAACTTGTTAACGCTAAATTAAAATAATAATTAGATTTTATTTTAAAGTCTATTGTTCCATCAAGATTATTAATTACATTGCTTGACGCATTTAACTTATTTATTAATCTCACTATTTTCTTAATCATTTAAACGTTCTCTAATAACACTTACTAAAACAACTACAGAAATGATAAAATAACTGTAGACAAAACTCTTTGAACAAAAAGCACCTTACCAAAGAGAAAAGCTACTCACTTTATTCAGCACAAAAGTACAAGTTATCAACCACGTTACAGCATATAGATACCACAATCGAGTGTTTTACAATTAACTTAAAAAAGTCTTATGGTTCACTTCAACATAGATGAACTTTCTCGTGCCACTGCATAAGTTTCACTCAATATATCAAGCTGATTTACAATCAATATTTATTTACATTTCTTAGATACAACTCAATGGTGGCAGCCCTCAATATTTCATTCGAGTTATTAACTCGCTTCCCCTTTAAGTGCGGTATTAAGAATTTTTCGCTTAAGTCTAATTCTGTAAGTTCAGCATAGCACGCTGTTTTTTTATCTAGCAAAGTCAAAAGATAATTAGATATTTCTTCGTCTCGAATCCAATTGGCATAATCAGTATATTCCTGTAAAGATTTAATACCAACTATACTACGCATGTCCCTTAATATTTTACGGAATGCCCGAGTAACCAAAGTTGGTTTTTTTAATATCCCCACAGGTTTACCTGTTTTTTGCCATGGAATATCCTTAAAGTATTCAGGGAAGAACTTTATTAACATAGCAGAATATAGTTTATTATTTTTCCTATATTCATCCGGCAAAGAATAAACCAGCTCAACAACCTTATTATCAAAAAATGGTTTTCGATGATCTATCTTCACCAAAGTATTAACAGTCCCCATAGCAGTGAACCGTCTAACCCTGTTCATCTGTAGAATAGGCTCAACTCTTTCTATATCATAAAAGTCATCGTCCACATTAATCAGCGAAACGTGACTTTTAAAAAATGAACGTAGGTTATCTTTACTTGCTCGTACATTAAAAGGGACTCGGCCTAAAAAACCACCACCTAATATCACATCTCCACTATAACCATTAACCATAATAGACATATGCTCTGAAATATCATCGAGAAACTCTCCACCATGCATATGCATCATATCTTGCATGCCATCAGTGTTCCAAATCATTTCATGTCTCGGCTCAAACCAGTTGTGTTGATTAAAAAAGAATTTTTTATAATCCCACTTTTGAGAATTAGGCTTATTAATAACCAATTCTGCAATTCTAATATCATCACACCCCTTTATACCGAACGTATACGCTGCACCATTGTGTTCAGGATGCAATGTCTTAATAGCTGCAAAAATAGCGCGAGAATCCATCCCTCCACTTATAGCAACACCTATATGTTCATTAACATCAAAACGTTTTTCAACAGCTTCGATAAATAGCTTACCTAATTTCTCAACGGCATCATCAAAACTGATATTAGATGGTATTATTTCTGACCATTTCCAGTAATACTGCTCTGATAACAATTTATCTTTAATGTTAAACGTTACAATTGTTGCAGGCTTGATTAACTTTATTTTATCAAACCATGTATGCTCACCTAATAGATAACCAAGCTCCATAAAACATTGGAAGCTTGTCGGATCAATCGTTTTATCAACACCATCTAATGCGAGAATCCCTTTAACTTCACTAGCCCAAGCGAATTGCTCATTATTCCAATACCAATAAAGCATACGCATACCATAGCGGTCTGAAATTAATTTTATTTCACTAGTACTCTGGTCATACAGGACCCCACAAAAGTACCCATCTAATTTATTTAAAAAGTCATTTAGTTTATCATTTTTATATGCTGACTTCAGTGCGCTAGCTAAATTGAAATCAAAATCAAAATCAAAATCATCACGCATCTGAGATAAGTTGTAAGCTTCACCTTCTACCCAAACGGAAATAGAATCATCAAACTCATTTTTGAACCTATCTTTATTATGACCCAAATGAACCTTACTAGAAGTTACAATTGAATCATCAAATACCTCATCATTAACAAAGTGCGGATATAAATTCATTGCATTCATCATTTTCGCAATGTTTTTTGTACTATTGGTTTCTGAAGAAACTAGCCCATAGATACCTGGCATTTACTTTTCCCTATTAAAAATTTTTTTAATAAACGAACGCTCAAAGAGCGATAAGTATACTGAATACATAATTAAACAAAGAACACCCGCAGTTGATAGCTTCACCAAAGCCATATCAAAGCTAAAAAACTCCACGGCAGTTCGACTCAACCAACCTATAGAAAAACAAATGAGTGTAATCTTAAATAGATGCAAAATCAAAATACAACAATTAATCTTAGAAAAATATGATATTAAGTAATGCCATACCCATCCAATGGTTAAAGATAAAAAAAGCAAGACTTCTGGCACTGAATATATGTTAGGTTTATATATCAACCCCAAGTAAATAGATAATACCACCACTAAACACCAGAACAAATTCCACCAAAAACCGACATTAGCATATCCTTGAGCCAATAGAAGGGCCCCGCCAGGATTCGACACAGCCTTCATTAATCCAACCAGAGCCAAAGTAGGAATTATTTTTGCAGTCAGTTCCCATCCATCGCCAAAAACGATATATACTATTTCATAAGAATAAAAACTTAAGAAACTTAAAAGAGGCACAGTGATCAAACTAAGAGAGCGAACTGTTACAGTATAATACTCACCAAGCTGTTTTTTATCACTTTGTAATTTAGCATAAACAGGGAAAGCCACCTTATTTAAAATCGGGTTAATCTTAGTTAGCGGAAAAATAACAAGTTGCCACGCCATATTGTAAATACCAGTTAATTCCACCCCTAAAAACTTACTTACCAGAATCTTGTCAGCATTAGCGCTAATGTAATTTATAGACTTCTCTCCCATTTGATATAAACCAAAACTGTAAAAACCTGACAGGGATTTATGGTCGTATACCATGTTTGGGCTGGAAAACTCTTTAATACCTACCAATAGAAACAATACACTGGAAACTGCAGATTGCGTCAACATAGCCCAAACAAGAGCATATAAACCAAATTCATTGACGGCCAAAAGCACTGCCACGAAAAAAGAAGTTATAGTAGATATAATTTCTATTTTCGCCATAACGTCGAACTTAAGGTATTTTTGGCATAGCACACGATATTGATTGCCAATAGCAACAATAATAAATACGCTTGATAGAAGTAAAAGTGGGTTTAGCAAATCTGTTTCTTCGTAAAAACCAGAAATAATTGGTGACAAGATTAAAATTACAAGAGTCATAATTATTCCAGAGAATATATTAAGCCAGTATAAACTTGAAAGCTGAACCTGCGAAATATTTTGCCTTTGAATAATGGCATTACTAATCCCCATATCCATAAACATTTGAGAAAACCCAATCACAATCATAATAATCGCCAACAAACCAAAATTTGTTGGCGATATATAATGCGCCATTATTGATAACTGAGTTAATTGTACGACTGTATTAATCACCGCAGACAACGTAGTCCACTTGACTCCACTTAAGGATTTTTGTTTTAAACTCATACCGTCTCATAGTTAATAAAATATCACATGCCTTAGGTTGTCATATAAGGAAGCGGGCGTCGAGTAACACCTGTTTTGAATGCAGCCTTCTCGAAGGCCAACTTTATAAACACTCCAACTTCCTCTTTACTCACCACAAGTATAATAACTTAACTCTTACCTAAAACGTTTTATCAAACCCCATCTCGATAGTTCAATAAAAACATAGGTTTTACTACAGGTATATTAATTATATTAATATGCACGAATAACAACAGTGTACAGATTAAACTAATTATTTTATTCTAAAGCAATTGAAACTAATTGGTAAAATTGCTTAAGTTTATTTCACTGTAAAAGTTAAAAAAGGTCACCTGATAATAAATAATTCCAACCACACAAAATGACTGCATTGTCAATAAATAATTGCCGAGAAGTAAGATGGTTCAGCAATCGCTTTTTATAAATTTACTCTTTTGAAAGACGTTGTGATCAAATTAAAATTTGTCAGACCGAGGCTATCTGTATAGAGATTTTGATGCAATGCATACCTTGCACTATGACTTTGTTCATCATCCGCGAAAGCATCTCCGACATGTGCATTGTAATCATGTAAGCTTAACTTGGAGCTTATAGCGATACATCGCAGTCTCCGATGCAAAACCTCCCATCACTTTAACATCCATGATTTCAATGCTTCAAAAACTTCATTTCGCGGGTGAACATCTTCCCAATATCCTACGTTTGAACGCGACGGAATAGTTGATTTTGCACCTTTGCGTCGAAGCAATTTGGGCACTCTTTTGTGTCGTATGCACTATCAGCAGAGACTTGCTTAAGCTTCCGGCGAAGCAGTTTGAGCATTCTCCGTAATACTTCGTTATCAGCGACATTAACGAGGCTGACTTCGGCTGATACAACATCGTGAGTAACTGCGTAAATCGCGAGGTGTGTAACGGGACCTCGACAGGGGGTCGATATTTAACTTTGCCCGTTTGCTTATACAAGTGTAATCCGGTGCACTTAATGGAATATACATCAGTTGAAACAGAGAGTTAATGAAATTTTCTGTTGCTCGCAGTGACCACAATTTCACCTTTGAACATTAGGGCAGTTTCAATCGCTGAATCACGGAATTGAAAAGCTCTACCGCCTCCGCCGTGATGGACTTTGCAGTGCTAAGCATTGGTGGCTGATTCATCCAGCCAAAAACTTACAGAACCTCGATTGACTAATGCTTTGTGCTGTTTCCAGTTAATTATTTTACGTTTGGATTCCTCCCATTTAGCCAGCCTCGTTTTGGTACTTACAAGCACAAATCACTTATTGGCAAAATGGTTCCATAGATTTAGGCAACAACGCCTGTTCATAGCTTAACGTTCGCATAAGCCTCGCCTTCTTGAACGTTATAGCAACGAAGCATCTGAGTTCTGCCAGTGAGAGTCTTATTTCTGGCCATCTCGGTTTCTCAGGATGCGTAGCGCAAGTCCACGCATCTATGACTAATTCATCAATCTAAAAAATAATGGATCCACGCTGTGTTAACGCCCGTTCATAATCTGGCCAATTTCCAATTTTTTGTTTTACCTTTTTCGTCACGTGCACCATTTTATTTTCTGATAATGCTCACTGGATTGAAGCAAGGTTCAATTTTTTTTAATAATAACGCTACATTAGATTACCAAATGCCTTTTGCATCTATTACAAACTCAAACTTAGGTGAGCACTCTTTAAACTCTTTATGATCGACTAAAACAACGTGGATATCCGCTTCTTTTTTGGCATCATCAAACGCGTAAAGTTTAACATTTGATAAGGATTCAGGTACATGTTGAATATTTGGCTCTACCGCTAAAACCGTTCCTGAATGCATTTTTACAATTTGCTTTGTAATACTGAGTGCTGGGCTTTCTCGCAAATCATCAATATCGGGTTTAAAAGCTAGTCCATAACAAGCAATAGTAACATCTTTAGCGGTTTTTGAAGGATTTGCTTGTAAGAAGTCTGCTATAGCTAACTTGACTTTATCAATAACCCACTCTGGCTTAGCATCATTCACTAATCTAGCTGTGTGGATTAACTTTGCTTCTTCTGGGGTCTTGGAAACAATAAACCAAGGATCTACAGCGATACAATGACCACCAACTCCAGGGCCAGGCTGCAATATATTGATGCGTGGGTGACGATTAGCTAAAGAAATAAGCTCCCAAACATTAATATCCAATTTGTCACAAATAACAGAAAGCTCATTAGCAAATGCAATTTGAACATCTCTACAACTATTCTCTGTCAGTTTGGCCATTTCAGCAGTGCGTGCATTTGTAATTACACAATCACCCTGTACAAATGTTTTATACAGCTCAACAGAACGTTCAGAACAACGCGAAGACATGCCACCGATAACTCGATCGTTTTCTACTAGTTCACGAACAACATGTCCAGGCAAAACACGTTCTGGACAATGCGCAACGTTTACGTCAGCATTTTCTCCACCCACTTGGGGGAAAGTTAAATCAGTTCTCGCTTCTGCTAACCAAGCAGCAACTTGTTCTGTCGCGCCTACTGGTGAAGTTGATTCTAAAATTACCAAATCGCCTTTTTTCAATACAGGAGCAATACCTTCACAAGCTGATTTAATATAACTTAAATCTGGCTCAGGCACGTCACCTTCATTGCAAGGTAAGAACGGTGTAGGTACAGCAATTAAAAATGCATCTGCAGGTTCTGGTTTACTTACAGCCTTAAGGTAACCTTCAACAACAGCAGCATGAACAATCATGTCTAAATCTGGCTCAACAATATGAATTTTACCTTGATTTATTGTATCTACTGCATGTTGGTTAACATCAACACCAATTACTTTCTTTTTACGTGACGCAAACATTGCTGCTGTAGGCAATCCAATATAACCCAGACCGATTACTGAAATTGTTTCAAATGACATCTTCTTTCCTAATCTTATTTAACTAATTCGTTTAAAATTCTTTGGCAAGCCTCACCATCACCATATGGATTATGCGCGAAACTCATTTCTTTATAGGCTAACTCACTCGTAAGTAACTCATTCAAGTTAGATACAATTGCGTCTACATCGGTGCCGACTAATTTAACTGTTCCAGCTTCTACAGCTTCTGGTCGCTCTGTTGTATCACGCATCACTAATACAGGCTTCCCTAGAGATGGTGCTTCCTCCTGAATGCCACCAGAGTCTGTTAAGATAATATGTGCACGACTCATCAAGTAAATGAAAGGTAAATACTGTTGCGGTTCAATCAAATGAATATTTGAAACATCACCTAAGATACGATTTACAGGCTCACGTACATTAGGGTTTAAGTGCATTGGGTATAGAATTTGGGATTCAGGGTGTGCTTTTGCTGTTATTGCTAAGGCTTCGCAAATACGCTCAAACCCACCGCCAAAACTTTCACGTCTATGTCCTGTTACTAGAATCAATTTTTTAGATTCATCTAAAATTGGAAATTGATTTTTTAGTGTCGCGTTTAAGTCTTCATCATTTTCAATTTTATCTTTAACCATCAATAACGCATCGATAACGGTATTGCCCGTTACGATGATATTCTCTGGTTCAAAATTTTCTTTAATAAGATTTTGCTTAGATGTTTCTGTAGGAGCGAAGTGATATTTAGTTAACACGCCAGTTAAACGACGATTAGCCTCTTCTGGCCAAGGAGAATAAATATTCCCAGTACGAAGCCCTGCTTCAACATGTCCGACTTCAATTTGTTCGTAGTAAGCAGCTAGACTTGCTGCAAATGTTGTCGCGGTGTCTCCATGTACGAGCACTACATCCGGTTTAAATTCCTGCAAAACGGGTTTTAATTCTTGTACAATTCTTGCTGTTACGTCATTTAATGTTTGACCTGCTTTCATTAAATTCAAATCGTAATCTGGTTTTATTTCAAATAACTCTAATACTTGGTCAAGCATTTCCCTGTGCTGTGCTGTAACACAACACTTTGCTTCAAATCGTTCATCAGATGCTAAAGCGTGAACCAAAGGTGCCATTTTAATAGCTTCTGGTCTGGTACCAAAAACAGTAAGAACTTTCTTTATTGTCATTACTTTTCGACCTAATATTGAACAATTCCTAGAACTAGAAATTGAATTGCTACACATTTACATCTCAGCCTTTCAAACCAAGCTGAGACACTTTTTATCCATTTTGAGACAGTCAAATCTTCGCTATCCCATATAGAGCCTAGAGTTCATGCTTTTTATCAAAACAGTCCCAATAGGCTCATTTTTTTTCTTTTTTCTTTTCTTTGTTTAATCTTCTTTTCTAACGAAATGCCTGATTAAAACAATCATTACCGCTAACATGCCGCCTAGCATTGTGCCTAATACACAAATCAAGGCTCGTTTAGGACCTGCTTTTTCTTCTGGGACTAATGCTGGGTCAATGGTTTTAAATACGTATTCTTCACGTACTTCAGCAAACATAATAGTTTTAGTTTGCTCTTCAATTAGCTGGTAAAGTATCGTGCGAATATCTGCAACATTAGTTTGGGCTATCTGAGTTTCTAGAAATGCGGTACTGCGCTGAGCTTCTGCCACATCGCGCTGTTTCATTTCTAAATTGATATCTTCTACTAACCATTTAACCCACTGTTGGGCAACTGATGGTGATAAATGCTCTACCGACACTTTCACCATGCCGGTTTCTTTATCACTATTAATCGCTATCACTTTACTAAACGCTTTATATGCTTCCTGCATTGAAGGCTCTGGCTTAAATGGGGCTTTAACCTCACGAATCCATTTGTTGTTTTTAACATCAAACATATCTACATCATAAGCGAGTGTATCTGAAGCCATATCCCACTTTTCCGCAGCCATGAGGTCGGCAAGAATATTATGCTTTTGAATAAACTCACTGGTAAATTGACGTGATTTAACCACTTCTATCGCCATTTGAGTTTTGTCAACACCACCGCCACCACCAAGGTTGATGCCAGCCATACTTGCAAGACCGCCAAACTGTCCAGCAAGTGCGGCTAAACCACCGCCACCTTGTTCCCCGTCTGCCGGTGAAAGTAGCGCTTCTGATTTATAAGTATTTGGTTGACTAAGTGCAAACAAAACAGAACCAACAGCGAAGACAGCAGTTACTGCAATGATCAACCATTTGCCTTTCCAAATTACTGAAAATAGCTCTCGTAAATCGATTTCATCATCTGCAACAACTTGCGGAGTCGAAGTAAAATTAGCATCTGTGTAATTTTGTGGGATGTTTTTATTCATTATAAAAATTAAACTCTGGCTTTTAGGTTAGTGACATCAATATATACGGATTTTTCTAGACCATGTTAAATCCCAGATATCGCCGAAATAGCAACTGCAGTGTTATAAATAATACCCGTTACCTGAGTCCATAAAGTTAAGCTGTCTTTGTACTCTGTATCCAGTGGAACAATAATCGTATCGCCAGGTTCCATCTCACTGTCTGTTTTATGCCAGAATGAACTACTTGGCATCGCAACTGAACCGTCTGCTTTGATGATATAGGCTCTACCGTCATCTGCGCGTTTACGTGGTCCACCAGCCATTGTTAAGTACTGACTATAGGTATACCCAGCTTTATAACGGTGGGTACTAGGATGCTGCACTTGGCCCATTACTGATACTGTCTGATTATGTGGCGGGACATATAAAACATCAGCATCTTCCAATTCTAAATTGGCTTCTTCAATACCAAGGCTAATTGCATTTAAGTCAATAACTAAGCGACCAACAACTTCAACATTCTCTAGTTCTTTAAGCATTAATTGCGCATCAGCAAAACCTATCATTGGTGTATCTTTGGTTAAGGCCTTAGCAGATATTTCACGTCTGAGTTCATCTGACAGTTTTGATAACTCAAGTCTTTCTTTATCTTTAATTGATTCTCTTAAGAAAACAGCACTTTTTAATGCAGCCTCTTCTGTAAAGCTACCTGCTCGTGCAATCACATCTTTTAGTGATTCACCACGTTGAATTGAGTAAGTACCAGGGAACTTAACCTCACCTTTAATAGTAACCCATCGTGTTTCCTGCCAATCAGGTAAAGTTCGAACAGTTAGTATGTCACGACTTAAAAGAGCTAAATTAGAGTCGGTTTGATTTTTCATAACTTCATCTAAACTTAACTGTATATGCTCAATAGACACCCCGTCAGTATCACTCACGTTTTGACGTGTTAATTCAGCTGCTAATGTATAAGCTCCCTCTTCGAGTCCGCCAGCTGCAATAAGTAATTCTTTTACATCGGCGTTAACGGTTAGAGGATATTTTCCAGGAAACCTCACATTGCCATTAATATCGACAAGCTTAGCAGCATCACCAAATCGGCTTTGTTTTTTAAGCTTTTCAATAACTGGCTTTAATAACTCTTGTCGATCTTCATAATCAAATACAACGATTGTATCGCGAGGTTGCAAAGTTAAATTTGAGGCTAAAAAGGGCTCTGCAATTGCTTTTCCTAATGCAATACGGTGAACTTCAATATCGCCACGCTGATTAATTTCACGAATTAAAAGTGAATAATCCAAATCAGCAGATAAGGTCAAATTTCCCCACACTGACGGTAATAAATCAGCAACTTTTAAACCTTTAGTCCATTGATATTTACCAGGACGAATAACTGCACCAGCAATTGTTATAGCATTATCTATGCGACTCGATGCAGATTTAACATTCAATACATCGCCATTCTTAACTTTTAAAGTAAGACCCGACTTTTTAGTTAAATCAACATTAACAACCGTTTTCACAGCTTGATCACTATAGCGTTCTACTACACTTGACTTAGGGTGTGCCCCAGGGTTTAAACCACTTGCCATTTTCAGCACGTCAGCCATTGTTTCACTATTTTTTAATTCATAAATAGCAGGACGCCTTACTTCGCCCATTACACTAACGCTAGCACCCGCTGATGGGATAAATACAACATCACCTGATTGAAGACGTTTATCACCGGATGAATCACCATGCATTAATAAGTCATATAGGTCTAACGTTTCAACCGTTTTTCCTGAACGCTTAAGTTGAATATTTCGTAACGAACCAATTTCATTAACACCGCCAGAAACAAAAAGTGCTTGTGTAATTGTAGATAGGCTAGATACGGTGTAAGAACCTGGTTTAAAGGCATCTCCCGCGACAAAAATTCTAACTGAACGTAACTCTCCCATTGTGATGTTGGCATTGATACCTATCATTGACTGGGCAATTTTATCTTGTAATAACGCCCTTGCTTCCGAGAATGACATTCCTACAAGCGAAATCGGACCTAAGTCTGGGAATTGCACAGCACCATCACGACCAACAACTAATTGATAATTATTATTTTCCTTACCGTAAAGCTGAATATTGATGTTATCCCCTGGACCAATCATATATTCATTTGGTACCGGCACGTCTGAAACAGGCGCAAAAGTCGTTGGGCTACCAGCGAATAAATCGTAGCCAAAACGTTTCAGCTGAGATTCTTTTTTGTCATTTAAAGCTTTTACTGATGTTTCAGTTTTAGTCGCTTGATTTAAAGCTTCATCTTCTGACTGATCAACAACTGTATTACTATCATTACGCGCCTCAACTAAAGGTGGGTTTTCAATTTGAGCAACACCTGAACTTTGTGAGGTTAAAATTGAAGGATCCACACCATATTGTTTTGCTAGTCTTTGTTGTTCTGATTTAGGCAATTGCTTAAATTGTTCTATCATCTGCGGTGATGGCGTTACCGCTTGGACTGATGAACTCATTATAATAAAGGCTGACAATCCAGCAGTTAACAATTTTTTGGTTTTATGTAACACCAGTTATCTCCGATATTATTTGTTGTACAATTATGTTTGGGGTGACAAAGGGTTAATATTAGCTTTATGCAACTAACAAACTAATATAAAAGCAGTTTTAATTAAATCAATTCTAATTCAGACACGCTACCGATCCGCGTGGCGGGCATTGCCCTGATTCAGTACATCCTGTACTTCACCCTTCGGGCCAGCTGAAGCTGTTAATCATTGTTCCCGACAATGATTTTCGGCTTATAGCTAAACGAATGAAACTGTTCATTCGATGCCCTTCGGGCACGCTACCGCCCATAGATTACGGCTTCTAACGTGCCCTTCAATAAATGAAATTCTAATTTTGATTGAACCTAAAAAGTCACTGCTAACCTATATACTGACTTCTTACTTATACGAACTTATACGAACTTATACGAACTTATTTTTACTAAATGCAGCTGTGGTTAAATAGCAACCTTTAGTAAAAACACGTCATTCTATCCCATTATTTCAATCACTGAATGAGTCAATTTTAAAAACTGAATCTCCTGCACACAAAAATCGGCTATTAAAACAAAACATCAACACTATTACGTAAAAAATTAACGCTTAGCGTTCATTAAATTTTCTTAATGCTACTACTATCTACACACATTCTTTTTTGTTGCCCCATGATATTAAACAATACAAAACAGCGTTTTTGGGCATTCTTTTCTTCAAAGATGGCTTCTAAGTCTACAAATGGCCCGTCAGTAAACTGAACTTTATCACCTGCGATTAAATCACTTTCAACATCAGGCTTGTGAACTGAAACTCTGTTTTTTATTGCTTGTATAATCCGCTCATCAATCGGTGTCATTGTTTCACTGCAACCAATGATACGACTGGCACCTCGAGTTGAATGTATGCGGCTTACACTGACTTCTAGTGGATCAAAATAGATAAACAAATAACATGGGAATAGCGGGACATCGACGAGTTTGGTCTTTCCGTTTGAGGTTTTCTCTTCTTGAATGATAGGTAAGTAACTTTCGACTTGTTGTAATGCTAAGTTTTGTTGCGCTCTAACTTCACCGCGCGGCTTACAATATAGCAGATACCATGACTTCATTTTACCCTCACTTAATACCATTCGAGGTAACGTCCATTATCACCAAGCGCAGTATTTTATCAAAGCCTGTAAGCTAAGTGAAAGCTTTTTGATATTTAATATTTCAAATGCTGCAAATTGATACAAAAGTGTTCAATTGTATTACTTATGTGGCGTCGTAAGAGGGCTTTCAATGAACAATAATAAAAAACCGTATCAAGATTAGATACGGTTTAACCATAAAGAGTAACTTAACTAATACAACTAATAATAAAACCTATTTTGTTTCAGGCTGTGGCGGATAGTTCAACATCACTTGTGAAATCGCCGAGTTGATGATTTGTACTCGCTCTTCTGGGGTGTTTTTATTGCGGATAGTATCTGCAACACTGCCGCGCCATACTAAATTGCCGGTTTTGTTATCGATTAAATCAACAATTAAGGTGCCGACTTCGTATTCACGTACTGTGGTTTGGGTGTTCATCCCTGCTCCGCCCCAGCCACGACGACCATAATATGGGTAGTAACCAAAACTGGTATTGAAGGTGTCGACATTAATTTTTTTATCGACTTTAGTTAAGTAGTTAACCAGTAAGTCAGCTTCAGTAATGTCTGCTTTTGTTAAGCCTTTTTGCCCAAGTTCGTTGTTAACAGCATCGCGAACACGTTGGTCCATTAAACCATCCAGATGATAACTTGCATCTTGGTTTTTCTTTTCGACCCAAGAGTAGGTTTTATATTGGTCAAATGAAACGGCTGGATCAAAATCGGTATTGGTTTTTAAGGTACTACATGCACTTAATGCTAAAACCGCTGCAGCAACAAATAACTTTTTCATAATAACTCCGAATAACAACCCAAACTGGCTGTTTCTGTATTAAATACATTTTAATGAGGCTAATAAATAGCTTACCTAGCTAAACTATAATCATCAACTGATAATATTAACAATAGTCGCTTTAGCCAGTTTTCTAAATGTTTAACAGCAAGCTTTAGCCTTAACCACCGCGAAAATGATTCTTACCTAGTGAATGGGCTTAGTTAATGAGCTTAGTTAATGAGCTTAGTGAATGGACTTAATGAGTGAGCTTAGTGAATTCACTTAGTGCTCGCCAATAAGATAACAGCTAGATTATCCGCTAGAGGGGTCGTTTGCTGCTTTAGCCAACTCAGTTAGTTTGTTAAACTGTGTGTATTGATTATTTATTTTAAAGTACAAGTGAACCTATGCGTATTGATCCTAATGTTTCTTTAGTTTATAGCACCGATGGCGGTAAAATTGCTCAAGAAAAGCCAACAGAGCAAATTCCAGTAGGTGACGGCATTGTCCGCATCCATAAAGACAGTAAAGGCCGTAAAGGAAAAGGCGTTAGTATCATTAAAGGGCTTGGGCTTGATGCTAAAGCGTTAAAAGCCTTAGCGCAAAAACTTAAAAAACAATGTGGTTGTGGGGGTACGGTAAAAGAGTTCAATATTGAAGTGCAAACTGATGACCGTGAAAAAATCAAAACCTTGCTAGAGAAAATGAACTATACGGTCAAACTTGCTGGTGGTTAAGCCTACGCTAATACTTACATTTAATATTAGTATTTGCCTAAGTCTAAGTATTAGCAATCGCCAATCAAGCTTAAATCATAACCTCGGGTTTAAGGGCATTTAAGTATGTATGTTAAATTGACACCTAGTTTTTCAAAAGGATAAATAATGGACAGTTTACAAGGTCATCTGTTAATTGCTATGCCCTCTTTAGATGAGTCTTTTTTTGAGCGTGCTGTCATTTATATTTGCGAGCATAACGATAAAGGCGCCATGGGCGTAATGATCAATCGGCCAACCAATATCGTTATTGATGAGCTGCTAGAGCAAATTGGCTTAGCTAAAAAAGTGCAATTAAGCCTACCCCTTGAAGAATCGGTAGTTTTAGGCGGCCCAGTTGATACCGACAGAGGCTTTGTATTGCATACGCCACAAACTGATTGGGTCAATAGTGAGCCCGTAAGTGAATTTTGCATGCTAACCACATCACGAGATGTGCTTAATGCCCTAGGCACTGAAGAGTCGCCAAAACAATTTATTGTCGCTCTAGGCTATGCTGGTTGGAGCAAAAACCAGTTAGAAGAAGAGTTAGCTGAAAACACCTGGTTAACTATTGAAGCTACACCCGAACTCGTTTTTAACCAAGACTATAATCAGCTTTGGACTCAAGCCACCAAACAATTAGGCTTTGATATTTGGCAAATATCATCACAAGTTGGTCACTCTTAAGCTTTTAAAACTCGCTAATACACCAATTAATGTTTATAAACGCCAAGTATTCATCTTCAATTGCTGTCAGTTAATCAATTGGCTTTGCAACTGTCGATACTCATTATTACGATTATCCAGAGAACAACATGCAATCTAAAACAGTATTAGGCTTTGATTTTGGCACCAAAAGTATCGGTGTTGCGGTTGGCCAGGAAATCACGTCAAGTGCGGCACCAATTTCGGCCATAAAAGCCAATGATGGCATCCCTAATTGGGATGAAATTGAAGCGGTACTAAAAGAGTGGCAACCTGATTTAGTCGTTGTTGGTTTACCGCTTAATATGGACGGTACCGAACAAGAGATGACTCAGCGGGCGCGAAAATTTGCCAATCGCATTAGTGGCCGCTTTGGGGTAAAAGTGGTCACTCAAGATGAGCGCCTCACCACCACAGACGCCAAAGCAAGACTATTTGAATTAGGCGGCTATAAAAAGCTCACCAAAGGCCAAGTTGATGCAGTATCTGCAGTCCTGATTATCGAAAGCTATTTCGAAAACCAGTATTCATAACTAGCTTTAAATTCTAGACACAAAAAAGGAGTCAACTGACTCCTTTTTTATTGTTCACCATTGCATTAATTAAAGATAAGGCTTCACCAGATTGGCCATCATATTGATATGGTCATCATTATCATTTAAACATTCAATGTAGCGGAATTTTTTACCACCGGCATGTTCAAATACTTCGCGGTTCTCACCTTTTATTTCTTCTAATGTTTCTAAGCAGTCTGCGCTAAATGCAGGGCAAACAACTGCGATATCGGTAATGCCTTGGCCTGGTAACGCTTCCATGGTGGCATCGGTATAAGGCTGTAACCACTTGGCTTTACCAAAACGTGATTGGAAGGTCATCACATATTCGTCTTCCGTCAAACCTAGTTTTTCGACCACTAAGCGAGTACTTTTAACGCAAAAACAATAGTAAGGATCGCCTAAATGCAGATTACGTTCTGGCATACCGTGATAAGACAACACTAGCTTTTCCGGTTTTCCATTTGCGTCAAAATCCGCTTGAATTGATTTAGCTAATGCATCAATAAAGTTAGGATCGTCATGGTAGGTATTAATAAAATGCAGCGCTGGAATATAGCGCCATTTACATAGCTCTTTGGCAATAGCATCAAAGGCTGACGCCGTGGTAGGTGCGGCATATTGAGGATAAAGCGGTAAAACAATAATCTTATCAATTCCGTCTTTGTGCATTTGCTGTAACACACTTGGGGTTGATGGGTTACCGTAACGCATGGATAAATGCACTGATGCATCGACATCGTGCTGCTTAAACAAGGCATCAAGCTTGGCCTGTTGACGTAAGCTAATATCCATTAAAGGCGAACCATCTTTGGTCCACACTTCTTTGTAAAGTGCTGCAGATTTTGCTGGGCGCACTCTTAAAATAATCCCGTGTAAGATACACATCCACACTAATTTAGGGATTTCGACTACCCGAGGATCAGATAAAAATTCTGCGAGGTAGCGACGAACGGCTGAGGCGGTAGGTTCATCAGGGGTGCCTAAATTCATTAACAGCACACCGGTTTTGCCACGGGTTTTGTGGCCGACTTCTTTACTTAATCCAGAAAATTTGAACAAGATTGACTCCGAGAAAAGTGATTATTGATGATGCCCGATTAAATATTTATTGCTTAAGGCATCATCCAATAACGGCTATTTGTCATGCTAATAATAGCCACGCAAATTTATCTGCAAGCTTATGCTTTATTAGCAATATTATTATTTATAGCACTGACTCTATCGCTTTTTTCAACTCTTCGCTATCTGGTTTTACTCGAGAGTTGAATTGCTGCACACTTTCACCGTCTGCGCTAACAAGGTATTTATAAAAATTCCATTTAGGCGCTGCTGATTTTTCACCTAAATAAGAAAATACCGAGTTAACATCGCTGCCTCTGACTGCAGAGGTCGACACCATAGTGAATGTCACGCCGTAATTTAAAAAACACACATCTGCGGTTTTGGCTTCATCATCTTCTTCTTGAAAGAAATCATCCGATGGAAAACCAATGACCACTAAATCATCTTTATATTGCTGATGCAGCGCTTCAAGTGCTTTAAATTGCGGTGTAAAACCGCAGTTACTGGCGGTATTAACAATTAATACTGGTTTACCTGCGGTTAACTCACATAAATCGACCGTATCTTCAGAATGTAATTTTCTGGCTTCTACATTAAGGTATTCAGGACAGCTATTAGCCATTGAATTCGTTGAAAAAGCGCTAAAGCTTAAACCGATTAAGCCTGCTGATAATAAGAGTTTGTTCATTTTGATTCCTTTCCAACATATATCTAAAATAATCTATTTAAGGTAAATCATACTTGCGGCTTTTGCTTTAACGCCACTTTGACAAAAAGTTTTGACTACACAGGCCACAAGTACATATACGTTTTAATAAGCGTATCAGATCAAACTGATACACTGGGCTTAGAAATAAAAGCCAACATTAATATTGAGCCGAGAATGCCAAGCGGTATCACCATTATCAATGCCAATCCCATCGCCACCAGCAAACCACATATTCTTGCCAGCAATCCAGTCGACATATGAATAAAACTTACCGGCAGCAATCATACAACCGGTGACATTTTGAATAGAGTCATCTAAGCCTTCACCAGAAGCGACCACCTGACTGTAATCGTTGTAACAGTTTAATTGGCTAATCGGGCCCCAATCCACATCAATTTGACGCGATAAGTTCAACGTTACCACATCGGCTTTAGCGGCAATTTCAAACGGCGCGGCAAAAGCAGCTAAGGTGATGCGGTTGCTGTTGTCTAAATCATAGTCATAATGAATATACTGAGTTTGTAATTGCCATTGCTGCCAATCTAACTGCCAATGTACAGCTGCAGTAATACTTGTGGTATCTTCGCCTTCAGCTGCATTTTCAAAGCCATCTGGTACATATTCTAAATTACTATATTGAAATGACGCGCCAAGTTTACTCTTAAACTCATCACCTATGGTTTTTTCAATGCGTAAGTTTAATTGGCCGGCTTCTTGATAAGGAGACTCTTTTGTTGTGCCAACATCAAATGAGTAACGATCGAAGCGACTGCCATCACCATACTCATCATTAACAAAGTATGCGGCATCATAACGCCAGCCATTGCCTTGGTATTGATAATGAATACCGGCATCATAATCATCTTCTAAGCCTAGATAATAAGTCGCCCCAAACCAAAATGAGTGAGAAGCCACTGGCATAACGCCAAATGGCACTTGCGTGACGCCCACTTGCACCTTTTGGTTTTCATCAAATTGATAACCCATATAAGCATGGTGTACCACATCCATATACTCATACCAGCGGTATTGGGCTGAGGCAAATAAGCCACTGTCTGATTTGTAATTTACATCAGCTCTAAACAGTTCAAACTCAAGCGTGCCATTACCATCAGCGTAATCTTGCCAACCATAATTTACCCTTACTGCCCCACCAATATCGAGCTCATCATTAATACTGACAGCCTGAGCCGAAGATGACATAAGTGTAAATGCCGCTATTAGCGATGTTGCTAATACGTTTTTTTTGAAACTAAACATGGGATCCCTAGGGGGGGTAATTGGTTGGATTGTTATTATAGCAAATTAGCAGACTGTAAATGGTAAGTATTTGTAACGTTAAAAAAGGCCAAGGCTTACGCCTTGGCCT